>JAWXUZ010000066.1:0-14679 GCA_044425835.1 Bacillota bacterium
TTTCCCAAGCGATTATTTTGACACCGACACATGAGTTGGCGTCGCAAGTCTACAAAGAAGCCCAACTTTTAGAAGAAACGACAGGGCGAGACGTTGGTGTGATGATGATCATCGGATCTGCCAATAGCAACCGCCAACTAGAAAAGCTCCGATCGAAACCGAAAATCATCATCGGCTCGACTGGACGGATTCTCGATTTCATTGGACGGCGGAAAATTCCTGCTCATCTCGTGAAAACGATTGTACTCGATGAGGGCGATCGTCTGCTAGTCGATGGCAACTTCGACGACTTAAAAGGTGTCATCAAAGCAACACTAAAAGATAGACAACTCGTCGTGCTGTCTGCTTCTATTGATGAAGTGACGAAACAACGTGCCAAAGAATTGATGAAAGATGAGGTCGAAAAAATTGAAACTTCGTCAGGTGCGTTTGTTCCAGAAAATATTTTGCATACGTATATTTTGTCGACACCACGAGATAAATTCCTAAATCTTAGAAAACTCGTGGCGAGTGATGAATTGCAAAAAGCCATTGTTTTCATCAATAATCCAGAAAATATCGAAGTCACAGTCGATAAATTGTGCCACCATCACACAAAAGCCGTTGGAATGTATGGCAAAGCCTCGAAAGAGGATCGCAAAACCGCCATGGAGGATTTCAGAGAGGGGCGAGCCAAAGTGCTTGTGACTTCCGATTTGGGAGCGAGAGGTCTTGACATCAAGGGAATTACGCACGTCATCAATATGGACGTTCCAGAAGAGCCAACGCAATATCTTCATCGTGCAGGTCGGTGTGGCAGACAAGGTCTTGAGGGCGTTGCCGTCACTTTGGTGACTCCGTATGAGAGAAAATGGGTGCATAAATATGCCAAAACTTGGGGCATTTCCTTCCAACAAAAAGAGATGTCACACGGAAAATTACTCGATAGCCAAAAAACGAAAACTGACTTGCAGTTCAAGAAAAAATCAACAACTCAAAAAGAAGATTTCGATGCATTTTTTACGGAAGATGAATACGTTTGGGACGATACTTTGAATAAGGCAGTCAAAAATAAGTATTATCAGCAAAAGCCAGTGCAAGAACCGAAACGAACTGTGGATAAGCCAAAATCCAAAACAAAAAACTCGAAAAATACAAATAAATCAGAACAACAATCCATGGGATTTTTCGAGAAAAAAGCAAAACGATTGGAAGAAAAACAGAAAAATCGAGAAAACAGCACCAAAGGAAAAGGCACAAAAAAATAAATCGCCTAAAATTTCAAAATTAGGGTATACTATTGGAAATAAAGAAATATAAGGAGGATACAAAATGTCTAAAGAAAATAAAGAATGTAACTGTGGGGACGATTGCAACTGTACGCCAGAGAGCAACTGTGGTTGTGGCGGACACGAACACCATCATGAACACCATCACCATGGAGGTTGTGGCTGTGGGTGCGGAGATGACGATGGCACGTTCGATATGCAAACGATGTTTTTGACACTAGAAGACGATGAAGAAGTGGAATGTGCAGTCCTTGGTATTTTCGATGTGGACGGTGTAGAGGGCGAATTTATCGCACTTTTGCCACTACACGAAGATGAAGAAGACGATGACGGCACAGTGCTACTTTATAAATACAATGAATTGGAAGATGAAGTGGAGTTGTCAAATATTGACTCTGACGAAGTATTTGAAAAAGTATCGACTACATTTTACGATTTGTTTGAAGAAGAATAATTTTATGTTGCCACCTCGAGTAGAGGTGGTTTTTTATTGCATTTTGATTGATTTGTACATTGTGATTTCTGCACCCAAAGACAAAGTGGAATTGAGCGGTTTGGTGTAATTTCAGTGATAATTCAGTATGAAATTAACTGTTTAAGTAAAACTTAAGAAAATCTCCATAAATCACATTAGATTTTATAATAAAAATACATGAATTTTAGGGGGATTGTTTCTATTCGTAATAGAAAAATGCGTATAATATTATAAATAATTAGTTTTTTTTATCGATATATTCATATATAATAATTATATTGAAAGCAATAGAAAGGATACATAATTTCACATAATTTTCATTCGGAAGGTGTAGATTCTTTCAATAGACAACGCAGTGTATTTGTTTTGCCTGCAACGTTAATTATTTAAGGAAACGACTTATAGCAGAAGATGCATACTGCTGGTTTAGAAAATAGTGGAAAAAGGAGAATTCAAATGAGTTTAGGAAAAGGCAATGACTTGATAGTCAGTAAACAATTGTTTCAAATAGTGAGTGATTTTAAAAACGCAAACAATATCCAAACGGAAACGATAGGAAATTTGATTCAAAATATTTGTGATATATTCGATATGGATAGGGTGTATGCGGCTCGTCGCATTGATGTGCATAAAAATGCAATCGTTCCCGTTATGGAGTATGAACAGGGCGGAAAATTACATTACTTCGATGCTGATGTCGCTCAATTTACAGCAAAAAATTCAAAAGAAGAATTGGATTACAACGAAAGACGTTGTGCTAAGATGTGTGCGGAGAAGCAACTCTTTTCTGGAGATGAGATTGCAGAAATCCGTGAGGTTTTGGCCAGTGTGAATTACCAACAAAAAGAAGGAACAACGCTCAGCGAAATTATAGTGTACTGCTTTTGCACGGAGGAATTGTTTTCTTATTTCGTATTTGAACGATATGAGGGCAATGAGTTGTTTGCAGAGGGCGAACTCTTCTTCTTGAGAACGATTTGCGAGATTGTTTCTACGAAAATCGAAGAAACGATTTCTGAAATCAATGCAAACAATCAGAAAAAAATTAAAGATGCCATCATTAATGAGGAAGAAATGCCCGTCTGTCTCGTTGAAAAAGAAACGCAAAAAATTGTATATTTCAATGATTTTTTTCAAAAGATATTGCCAGTTGTAAAAATCGGCATGTCTTATTATGATTTGAACCAAAAAATGGAAAATTACAAAATAGATGCTCCTGAATTGTTGCGTTTGCAAGACAAATATTGGATCAAAAAAAGTGTGCCGTTGACGTTAAATGATGATGTCGATGCGTATCTTGTGTACGCAAAAGATGCTGAAGATTACATCAAACAACTAGAAGGAATCGACATGTTGACATCTACTTTTTCTGTGAAAGGGTTTTCTGATTATTACAATAAGGCAATCAAAGGCGATGAAAAGACGTATTATGTATGCATTATAGACATTGACAAATTTAAATATATCAACTATTCGTTTGGATTTTCTATCGGGAATCAGGTCTTGAAAAATATAGCCAATATCATAGATGATTTTTTGGAATTGCCAGAGGCATATTGCAGAGTCAATGGCGACAAATTTGCGATGATTTTACAATGTGCAGAAAGAGAAAAAGTCATAGAAAAAATGAACCAATTGTTTGATAGATTGGACGAAATGCAAATTGAGCTTTTTTCTGAAATCAAAATGAAATTTACTTGTGGTGTGAAAAAAGTGGAAACGAATTATTCCATTAACCGTTTGATTGATTGTGCAAATTCTGCCCATAAAACGGTCAAGGGGCGACTTGATAATACGGTGACATTTTTTGATAAAACGATTGCACAACGTGAAAAAGAAGAAATGAAAATCGAACAACGCATCACAAAAGCAGTCGAAGGCGACGAGTTTACGTTGTATTTGCAACCGAAATTTGAATTGGAGACGAACTCCATTTGCGGAGCGGAAGCGTTGGTGCGTTGGCAAATGGAGGATGGCATGATTGTGCCAGACAAATTCATTCCTTTATTTGAAAAAGACGGGTTCATCAATACACTTGATTTTATTATGTATAAAAAAGTGATGGAGCATATCCGCAAATGTTTGGATCAAGGGGTGACGGTCTATCCGATTTCTGTCAACGTATCGAGAAGTCACATTCAAAATAAGAATTTCATTCACCAAGTGATGGATTTGGTGCATGAGTACAATGTGCCTGTGGAGTTGCTCGAGCTTGAAGTGACGGAAAGTATGTTTGTTGAAGATCGCAAAATGTTAATTGAGTTCATTGACAATATTAAAAAATTAGGGATTACCGTCTCAATCGACGATTTTGGCACGGCGTATTCTTCCTTGCAAGTATTGAAAGATGTGGACATCGATATTTTGAAAATCGACAAAGGATTTTTAGATAATATTGACAGCTCGTCGCAACGTAAATTTACAAAAGATGAGGCGGTCTTGAAAAATATCATCAATTTGGCGAGTGATTTGGGGTACAAAGTCATTTGCGAGGGCATCGAAACGCAAGAGCAGGTTGATTTGCTTTTGCAAGTTGGGTGCAAATACGGGCAAGGGTATATCTTTGCGAGACCGATGCCTGTTGCGGAGTACGAGAAACGATTTTTAGAGGTATTGTCTGAAATCGTATAAAGGATAGGCACACATTTGTTTTTTTTTCATAAGTTAAATGAAAAAGGAAGTGTGATTTTATGCCAACACCAAGAGTTTATTTGAGTCCATCACTGCAAGAATTTAATTTGTTTGTCGATGAAGGGACGGAAGAAGAATATGCAAATTACATCGTTGATGCCATGGAGCCGTATTTGATTGCTTCAAATATTGAATTTGGTAGAAATTCGCCTGAGATGTCGCTATCGCAAGCCATAGATGAATCGAATGCGGGGGATTACGATTTCCATTTGTCAATTCATAGCAATGCAGGACCTGTGTCGTTGTCGGGGCAGTTGCAAGGTCCAGATGTGTATTATTATGCCGATAGTGTTTATGGGCGAGAAATGGCAGATATCGTTGTGGAGAACTTCAAACGCATTTATCCAGATGAAAGCAAAGTCAATACCGTGCCTACGGTGACATTTGCGGAGTTGCGTCGCACGAGGGTGCCAGCGAATTTGGTGGAAGTGGCATACCATGATAATATTGAAGATGCAGCATGGATCAAAAACAACATCGATGCAATAGCGAGAGAGTTGTCACGTTCCCTTGCGGAATATTTCGATGTGCCATTCGTTGAACCGAGTTGATTTTATAAACTGAGGAGGTGGGAAACCACCTTCTTTTTTTGTGTTGTTTGTCAAATGAAAGTGGAATTGCTTACTGACTAGTACAAAATATAGCAACTTGACTTTTATCTGTCCATATATGGAAGAGGAGACGAGTCGTAGCCCTTGAAGCCTAGCTTGAAAGCTACGTCGAGCGACGATGACGCAGAAGAACGGGATTTTAGCCTGCACTATAGGACTAATAAAAGTTCAGTTTCTATAATATTCTTTACTATTTTCGACTTGATTCAAAGACAACTATTATGACAGATAGGGCAACAAAAAGGAGGCGGAATTTATCCACCTCCCATAGTTCTTCAACACCTTTTATTCTTTTTCCGTTTCGTCTGTTTCTTTTTCTTCTAATTTCAACTCTTGATCTATCCCCTCTTCTTTTGCCAACTCCACTGTTTTTTCTGGAACTTTTTCTGTATTTTCTTCTGTATTTTCTTCTGTATTGACTACCACCATTCCAGTCATTTTTTCTAATTTTTCCAACTTTTCTGTGAGGTCATCAATCTTTTTCGTTAGGCTTTCAACTGTTTGTTCCGCATCGACTGCTACTACTTCTTCTGCGTTTTCCACAGTTTCTTCTACTTGCTCCACTGCTTTATGCCCTGTTTTTTTCTCCAAACGTTTTTTTTCTCGTTCCGCACGTTTTTCATTGATTCTCGCCCATTTCGCCAAACGTTTCGTACGGCGTTTTTCTTTTCCTCTTTTGAAGAAATCTGCAAAGTTATTCAACCATAAAAATAATACAGGAATCAAAACGAGTGTCACAACTGTTGAAAACATCAAACCAAAAATAACACCAATCGCCAACGCTTTCATCATTTCTGACCCTTCAGCTTCACTGATTGCCAACGGCACCATACCTAAAATGGTGGTGAGAGACGTCATCAAAATTGGGCGAATCCGCCTTGGCCCAGCCAAAAGCAATGCCTCATAGCAAGAAATCCCCTCTTGCTCCATCAGTTGGTTTGCATAATCAATCAACACAATGGCATTATTTACAACGATACCAATCAGCATGACAAATCCCATCATGGCAGGCATCGTAATCGTATTCCCTGTGATGTAAAGTCCAACGATTCCGCCTGTGATTGCCAAAGGCATTGAAAACATGACAATAAATGGAGCTCCAAGCGATTCAAATTGTGAGGCCATAATCATGTACACCAAAAGCACCGCCACGACCATACAAATCCCCAAACTCACCATGGCATCGGTCATCATTTCAACTGAACCTGAAAATCCATACGTATAGCCCTCTGGGAAACTGTAATTGTCTAATATTTCAATTAAAACATTTTTCGCTTCATTACTACTCATGCCATTGACATCGGCACTGATTGTAACCATATTTTTTTGATTTTCACGAGTCACTTGTGTAGATGATTCAGAAATTTCAATATTTGCCACCTCACTCAAAGGCACTTTTGCCCCTGATTGCGTGTCGACCATCAACGTATCGAGTTGCGACAAATACGTCACTCCACTTTGCTCATACCGCAAAACGACATCCAATTCCGTACCGCCCACTTTGTATTGCGTAGCAGTAGAACCAGAAATTGCAGTGTTCAGAGCCGATGCAATCGACGACGTATAAATCCCATAAGATGAAGCTTTTTCACGGTCAATCACAACACGAGCCTCTGGAATTGTCGTCCCTGTTGAGCCTGTCACATTGGAAAATTCCTCGTGCGTTTCCATCATGGCAATGATTTCTTTTTCTAGTGCCATCAATTCTGAATTTTCATATCCATATATATTGAAAGAAACACCACTACTACTCATATCGCCCATCGCCATACTTGAGGCTGAGGCTGTAATTTCTGCCCCCGGCAAATCTTCAAACATCGTATTGATTGCTAAGGAAATGTCTGCAGTGGAGCGTTCTCTTTCATCTTTTGGTACCAAATTCAGCGTGATGCTCGCCGACCCTGTCGACACCGTACAATGCATCAACTCCATCTCAGGAAGGCTTTCCAAACGATACAACGCTTCGAGTGCCACTTCCTCTGTCTTGTCAAAATTCGTGCCACTTGGCATTTTGATAGAAACACTAACCACACCTTCATCTGTCGCCGCCATAAAGTCGACACCAATGAGCGGTATGAAAGATAGCGTTTGTACAAATATGTAAATCATCAAAGCAACAGTCAATATTTTACAGTTCAACGCAATTTTTATGATGATTCCATAGCCAAATTCAACGGCAAATAAGATTTTATCCCAAAGAAATCCAATCAAACTAAAAATATTTCTACCACTTGGTTTTCCGTGGTCTTTTTGCAATAACAATGCAGAGGCCATCGGTACAAACGTAATCGAAACAACAAGCGAGGCCACTAAGGCATACGTCACCGAAAACGATAAATTCGACAACATGCCACCAATCGTACCACCAACGAACGCCATCGGCAAAAATACAGCAACTGTTGTCAGTGTGGAAGCCGTAATTGCCATAGTCACTTCTTTTGCTCCCAAAATGGCAGCGTCTTTTGGTGAGTATTCTTGTTCATAATAGTAGTAAATGCTGTCAAGTACAACGATAGAGTTGTCGACTAGCATACCAATCCCTATGGCAATCCCACCCATCGAAATGGTATTGAGTGACATTTTTGTCAAGTACATCATGGCAAATGCAATGAAAATTGATGTCGGAATCGACACGGCTATGATTGCCGAAGTCACAGGATTTTTCAAAAATATAAGGAGTATGAAAAAGGCAATTACTGCACTGAGCAACGCAGTATTCGTTACATTAGAAATCGATGCCGTAATGTAATCTGAAGTATCCGAAAGCAAAAGAAGATTGATTTCTGGATTGTTTGCATTGAGTGTCACCAATTGTTCTTGGATATCTTCACTGACTCTGACGAGATTTGCAGTCGATTGTTTATCGACATTGATTAAAATACCAGGAGTTCCATTGATATACGTTGCAGACGTTCTCGCTTTTTCCACTTCTTCCACGAGAGCCACATCTTCTAATTGGATCATTGCCCCTGTCGGTGTCATGAGTGGCAAAGCACGCAAATCATTAAGGCTCGTAAACTGCCCCACCACACGAATATTGACATTCGTATCGCCATACGACATATCGCCAAGTGGCAAATTCATATTTTCTGCTTGCAACATTTGAGACAACGTGGAAATCGATAAACCATAGAGTGATAATTTATTCGGATCGACCGTTAAGCGAATTTCAGACTCCATCCCTCCAGAAACTGAAACGGAAGCCACACCCTCCATACGTTCCAGCCTCGGCGTAATATTTTCTTCCACCAAAGTATTCATCTGGTTTAGGTCTAGTGTCTTCGACGTCACACCCAAAGCAATCTGTGTGGCATTGAGGTCAATTTTCAAAATGGTCGGCTCATTTGCATCTTCAGGCAAACTCGTTTTCACTCTGTCAAGTATTTCTCTGACATCAACCGTTGCCATATCCAAATCCGTACCATCGACGAATTGCAAAATGACCATCGAGCTATTTTCACCTGAAATAGACGTCACGGTATCGATATTTGTGACAGAACCTAACGCTTCTTCCAGTGGAACAGAAATCAAATTTTCAATTTCTTCTGGGCCTGCCCCCACATAAACCGTGCTGACCAAAGCCATAGGAATATCCACATCGGGCATCAGTGCCAAATCCATATTTGTATATGCCAAAATCCCCGCCATCAGAGACATTAGCGTGATCATAACTGTAGTGACTGGACGGCTGGTCGCTATTTTTGATATCATGACGACGCCTCCGATTCACTTTCTTCTTCAGTGCCTTCTTCCTCAGCACCTTCTTCTTCAGTCAACAATGCGATCGAAAGTTCTAGTATATTGACAGCTTCATCATCAATCAAGTAGCCTTGCCCTTTGACGACGATTTCCTCTCCCACTGCCAAACCAGTGACAGCTTGCACGTATTCGCCTGTCTGTATGCCTGTCGTAATCAAAGTTTCCTTTACGATACTTGTGCCGTCCTCATGACGTTCCGCAACATAAACATACGACCCATCATTTTTCGTAATGATGGCACTCGCAGGAATCATGACTGCATTTGGCACAGATTCCAGAACGAAAGTGACTTCTGATAACATACCTGACTTAATGAGATTTCCACTATTTGGCACAGAAATCCCAATCGGATACGTACTCGTTTGATCCATCACAGGATTGATTGTCGTCACCGTCCCTTGGAACGGTTCCACGCTTGCTGCAGTAATCAGTACAGAAACACGGTCACCCACTCGCACAGAGTTGACGAGTTGTTCTGACACCCCAACTTGAATCGTTACTGGAGACAAATCGACAATGACATACGTCGGTGTTCCTTGTGAAACAACGTCGCCAGTTTCAATATTTTTTTGTGTCACAACGCCCGATAAAGGTGATGTGACGGTCGTATATTCCATTGCATGGCGAAGCGTTTCCATTTGCACTTCCAAACTGTATAAATTCGCCTTGGAAGATTCATAAGAATACGTGAGTTGATCCATATCTGTTTGTGCGATGATGCCTTCTTGGAACAGTACCGCATTATTTTCGTACATTCTCTCTGCATTTTTAAACGCAAGCTCCGTAATTGCATAATTTGCCTCAAGACTTCGCATATTGTCTTGCAAATCTTGGTCGTCAATTTCAAAAAGGACGGCACCCTCTGCCACGTAATCGCCGACTTTGTAGCTTGAAGATGTGACTTTTCCTGCCATCATCGGTGTGACGCTCATCTGTTTTGAAGGGGATACTCGCCCCGAATATTTCACTACATTTGAGACTTCTTGCGTTTCCACAGTGGCAACTTCGACAGAACGTAGCGTCACGACTTCTTCTTCCACTTCTGTTTCTGCGATGTCTTCTTCTTGTGTTGCATTTGTGAGTGAGAGCTGTTGTTCTTGCAATGCTTCACAACCCACGAACAAGCACATTGCCATGATTGATACGATAATCGCTTTTATTTTCATGCCTTCCTCCTAAACGTCTTTTGACTAAACTCTGAACTAGTATTATTAAAGAGAGAATCTCCTTAAATATTCTGAATATTTTCTCTTACTGTTTTACTCAATACAAAATATTGTATGATAAAATAGAAATGATGTCAATTGAATTCATATAAAAAACAGATTAAATTTTAAAAAATATGGAACATTTTTCAATATGCTCCCAAATTAAATATTGGCAAAAATGATTACTTCATCGGTCGCCCCTCATGAGATACTGAAAATTCAAGGTATATGGGAATCCTAATGTCTTTTCTTTTTTAAAAAAATGGCAATATTTAGTTGGTATCTCAAAATACCTTTTTAGAATGCAGTCACTTCTTCCATGCATTTTTTTCAGTTCATAACATATTTTATTTGACTATAGAGAGATTTTATGTTTTAATTAAATAGAAATTGGTATTATCATTATAAATGCATATAAGGAGGAATGATTATATGGTAAAATTTGCAAATCGTATGGATCTTTTGACAGGATCAGAAATTCGTGAGTTATTGAAACTGACGGCACAGCCTGATGTCATCTCATTTGCCGGTGGCTTGCCAGCGAAGGAATTATTTCCTGTAGCCGACATGAAAGCGGCCTCGAACAAAGTACTTGATGAAGATGGACAAGCTGCATTGCAGTATTCCACAACTGAAGGAGTGCCTGCACTACGTGAGAAAATTTCTGCACGTATGAAAGCAAAAAACAAAATCGAATCCACAATTGACGACATTTTGATTACGAGTGGCTCACAACAAGGGCTTGACTTCACAGGTCGTATATTCCTCGACAAAGGCGATATCGTTTTGATGGAAAGCCCATCATATCTTGGTGCAATCAATGCATTTAAGACGTGTGAACCTGAATTTATCGAAGTGCCTACTGATGACACTGGTATGAAAATGGACGAGTTACGCAAAACGCTTGAAAGCAAAAAAAATGTGAAATTCATTTACGTAATTCCAGATTTCCAAAATCCATCAGGACGTACTTGGAGTTTGGAACGCAGAAAACAATTCATGGAAATCATCAATGAATTTGAAATTCCTGTCATTGAAGACAACCCTTATGGAGACTTGCGTTTCGATGGAGAATCATTACCTTCGCTGAAATCACTTGATACAAAAGGTTTGGTCATCTTTCTCGGGACATTTTCAAAAATCTTGGCTCCAGGCTATCGCATTGGCTGGGTCTGTGCAACTGAAGAAATTCTTGCAAAATATAATTTCATGAAACAAGCCTCTGACTTGCAAGCATCGACAATTGGACAAATGGAAGTCAATGCCTTTTTGGATGCAAATGACCTCGACGCACATGTAGATAAAATACGTGCTGTCTATATGAAACGTAGAGATTGTATGTTGAAAGTCATGGACGAAGAATTTCCGAAAGAATGTTCGTATACATATCCAGTTGGTGGGTTGTTCACATGGGTGACTTTGCCTGACTACATGAATGCAAAAGACTTGGCGACAGAATGCTTGAAGAAAAAAGTCGCATTTGTACCAGGTGGTAGTTTCTTCCCGAATGGCGGAAATGAAAACACGTTCAGAATGAATTATTCTTGTATGCCCGAAGATAAAATCATTGAGGGTGTGAAACGAATTGCCGAAACGATTAAAGAAAACTTGAAATAATTTACATATCAAACAAGAAAAACCTTAGATTCCGATACAGAGTCTAAGGTTTTTGCTATTTTCATATATCAACTGTACTCAAAATCAAAAAGACAAACTGCCCTACCCTTTAGTTTCAGAAATCCTTGCTTGTCTGAGTACTGCAAAATCATATAATTTTTCCAAATTCATTACAGTTCAATCGTATTGCAAAAAACATTTTTCATTGAGCAAAACTCATGAACTAAACGAACTCCCCTCTTCCCAAACAACCCCATTTTCAGTAAAAGTCGCTTTGCAATCATAAAAACCATACACACCTTGAGAAGAACGCATTTTGTGAATATCAAACAAAAATCCATCTTCTTGTGCAGTCGCAGAAATTTCATAATGAATCCCATCTTCAAATTCATGAAATCCATTTTCATCGACTGAAATCGATCCCTCTGCCACCAATTCCTCGAAAGTCGCTTCCTCCACTCCAAAGCCAGACTCCCCAAACCGCCCAACATCGCAAGAAATGAGGTAATGCAACGCTTCTTTTTCGCCCTCTGATAGGTTTGTCACACCACTAATATCGAGTGTAATTCGCTCCGCCCCATAATCCAAGTCGGAATCTTCTGCACGCAAATTCAAAAAAGCCTCTCTATAGACTTTCATAATATCATTTCCCTCTGTAATGACGGTCAATTCTTCTACATTGTTGATTTTGCAAGGATAGGATTCAGCAACCATGCCATCGAAAGAAAATTGAATCGTGTCACCCACAGAAAGTGTTTCAGGCAACAAGGCTTCACCCATGCCAACTGATGTGAGACCAGAGAAATTTTCATCTTCACCATAGACCAATAGACCCCCGTCGGTACCAACGACTTTCGCTTTCGCTTGCACTGTATCTTGCTTCGTTGCAGATAAAAAATACCACAACAGACTTCCGCACAAGATGAGAAGCGAAATCGAAATCACTTTCATGCACATTTTCCGATTCATTTTGACCACCCTTTTTCATATTTATTCACTCATCGGTCTCCGAATTTCCTAAATCCCCACTTTGCACAGCCCTCTCGACAAGCGTTCCCGTAGTAATTGCCCACTCGATTCTTCTTTTGCTCTATCGGCTTGTGCCATCAAAACCGCAAGTGATTTTCTGTTTGTTTCACTGTTTCTTGTTGGGCAGTTTTTGATTCAGTAAATGTTGCGAGTGGAAAATAAGTCGATTCGATTTTCATCAGATTTTCTCTCTTTCTATGTCATCAGGAATGCAAAATATGCGTGATTTATATTGCTTGATACGTGAGTTTTTCCGCTATGAAATTCAAGGTGATTCCATTTGCAACAATGACCACAACGGACATCACGATAGATGCCACTTGAAATCCCCCAGCAATATCGAGTAAGGAGGACCATTCTTCCAGATGAACCAATCGTACTATGTACATAATGACAGCAAGCAACGATACAATTGCACTGACTAAGCTTGCATACACCCTTCGCACGGCTTGAACGTCCTGTTTTTGATTGAGTTTTTTTGATGCCATAAATGAAAGTACCCATGCCAATATGCCAAAAATGAAACTTCCGAAATTCCATAGAAAATATGTCATGTTTAATTTCTCCTTTTCAGTTGTAGTTGTAGTGAATTGCCCCTTCTCTATTGGCAATCCTCACAAAAAGCCATTACTACTTTGACGAAAAAGATAGGGAATCGTTCCAATTTCCGAAATACTTGGATAGGATTTTCAGACAAAGAAAGTAACTATAGAGAATTTATATGTAGAAGTTGTTCGTATGATGCTCATCGTATTAGGTATGATGCATGTTCATAATCTTGCTTTTTCACATAAATAATATATTCATAAGCCAAGTCTAAATTTTCACCAAAAGTACCTGTACTGGCTCTAGTTCCTGCCGATAATGGAGAAGGGCTTTTCCTATTTATCGTTTTAATACTGTATTCTATGTGGTTTGCCTGCAAGGTTTCTCGTACCTCCGACTGTATTTTCATTGAAAAAGTAATGGTTAATTCCTTGCGATTAAAAATTGTAATCATGTTATTTCCCTCCAAAATTAAAGTATTTGAATGCTATTGAGACACCAACTAAATATTGCCATTAAAGAAAAGAAAGGAAAAGACCTTGGGGCTTTGCCCCAAACCCCACCTGCTTTTGAAAAAGCTGGAGCAAAACTTTATTTTTGCCAACCTTAATATTGAGATACAACTAAATATTACCAAAATTATCGTTTTATCGAGAGCGGGCGACCACAGAGTCAAATCTTCCTACAAAAAGCTTGAAATATCAATGTGCAGGGGCGTACCTTTGGTCGCCCGCTTACATATTCTCCATTTTATTTTAGAAAACATGTAACTGTTCAGAACCTTATTCTTAAGACCGTGGACGCTGTCCAAACCTGCCCGCTTTTGAAAAAGCTGGACCAAAACTTTTATTTTTGCAGACATTAGCGTACTAAAAGACTTCGGAAAGAGAATATTTTAACATTGTCGGTTAGAGTACTGAATAATTACGAAAACATTTAATTGGGGGAGCAATATCTACAAAGTTTTATACCTAAACATATCCAAACATACCCCACCTTATGAGACTATAGCTTTTAAAACTCAAAACTCTACCTACTAAATCAGCTTATTGGTCTGGATTTTAGTATCAAACAGTAATTTTCACAATCATTGCTTAGATGATACAATACAATAGAATAGAATACAATAGAATAAAATAAAATAGAATAAAATAGAATAGAATAGAATAGAATACATCAAATCCGAATCAGTTTAAATTATCATACCACACGCTTTCGCCTTTTGCAATACGCTATACCTCTTTACTCAAAATATTACAAATATACTTTCATACGAAGATTTCAAACAAAAGAAAACAACAAAAAACCTAGTATCCAATCTGAACACTAGGTTAATTACTGGGCTAGATGGATTCGAACCATCGAATGCAGGAGTCAAAGTCCTGTGCCTTACCGCTTGGCGATAGCCCAACGAATAAAAAGCGCGAAACGAGATTCGAACTCGCGACCCTCGCCTTGGCAAGGCGATGCTATAC
>JAWXUZ010000067.1:0-14628 GCA_044425835.1 Bacillota bacterium
GTGGAAGCTGAAGTAGTGGAAGCTGAAGTAGTGGAAGCTGAAGCAGTGGAAACTGAAGCTGAGGAAGTAGAAGCTCACGCAGTGGAAACTGAAGAAGCTGAAGAAGTAGAAGCTTACGCAGTGGAGACTCAAATTGAAGAAAGTGTTTCTACTATAGATAAAGCAAATGAAGTCGATACCGCACTCCTAACGAAAAATACAATCGTAAAAAATCAAACGATTGCAGGCGACTTTTTCGTCAGCAACACAGTTTGCGAGGGCAAAGTTTACTTCGACAATGTGACAATCAAAGGCAATTTGATTATTGAGGGCAGTGGCGAAGATAGTATTTATATGAGGAATGTCAAAATTGAGGGCAAATTTATCGTCAACAAAGCTGGCGTTTCCGTCATGGTGTCGAGAGAAACGGTAATTCCGACCATCGAAGTTCTGCAATATTGTACCTTGAGTGCAAGGCGGTTGACTGGTGAGGTCGGGACTGTCATATTCAAAACGCAACTTGTCGCAACGCAAACGACGTTGGATCTCGATGTTGAAAAAATCGAAGTTGCAGCACCGATTGATGTCGTCGTTGCACAGTATGTCAATACGCTCCATGTGAAAAATGTGGGCGAAGGCACGAAGTTGACGACAGAGCGAAATACTAAAATTGCCAATCTCATTGCAGAAGGGAAAATGAATATTTCTGGTGAGGGTGAAATAGGGACGCTCGTCGTCAATGCAAATGGTGTCACGGTGGGTAGTTGTATGGAAGACGACGACATCGCAGACATAGAAAATGATATGGAATTGGAAGAAGAACGGGATACACAACCACTCACACTGACCGAAATTCCCGAAGAAACTTCTGATTTTCAAGAAGATCCCCTTGCGAAAATACTGACTTACATAGGAGAAATTGGAAAAAATAAAACGTCAAAATCTCAGCTCGTGAAAAACATTGTGGAAGAAATTCTCGGGCAAATTGAAGATTTGGCAAAAAATAGAGTTGTTCCAGAAGAGAATCTGGCGGTAGCGGAAATACCAAAAGAGCAACCCGAACCGATACAGCCTGAACCGATACAACCCGTGCAAGAAATAGACGTGCTTGACCGCAGAGAAATTGATAAAATCAAGATGGAAGCCATGAAAGAATTGGAAGAAATCAAACTGGAAGCCATAGCGGAATTGAAAGAACTGAAAGAGTTGAAGAAGCTAAAGGCAACTATGGTGGAAGTTGCGGTCGAGAAAGTGGAAACTGTAGCTGAGGTTGAAGAAGTTGTCGAAGAAGTGGAAACTGAAGCAGTAGTTGAAGCAGAAGAAATCGTCGAAGAAGTGGTGACTGAAGCAGTAGCTGAACCAGAAGAAATTGTCGAAGAAGTGGAAGCTGAAGCAGTAGTTGAAGTTGAAGAAGTTGTCGAAGAAGTGGTGACTGAAGCAGTAGCTGAACCAGAAGAAACCGTCGAAGAAGTGGAAACTGAAGCAGTAGTTGAAGCAGAAGAAATCGTCGAAGAAGTGGAAGCTGAAGCGGTAGTTGAAGTAGAAGAAATCGTCGAAGAAGTGGTGACTGAAGCAGTAGCTGAAGCAGAAGAAGTTGTCGAAGAAGTGGAAGCTGAAGTTGAAGAAGTAGCAACTGAAACGGTAGCTGAAAATGAAGAAGTCGAACGAGTTTCTTCCTTATATAAGATCAAATTTGATAGTACAATTGATGAAACGAAAAAAGAATTGCAAGTCCTAACTGATGATGAAAATGGTGTGCAACTGACGTTGCAAGGCACGAAAACGACAGCTCCTGTCGAGTGGTCGATTGCCTCTGACGGAGAAGACGCTTTCGCCTTGATTACAGACGAGAGCAACCCGAAAACTGCAATACTCGGTGTGATGGCGAATGTGGCAAAAGCAGGCAGTACGGCGACAATTGTGGCGAAATGGACGGAAGAAGCGACAACGGAAATTGCGGAATTGACCGTGACCGCAGTCGTACCGCCTGTCAATACGGCCTTGCGGTTGCAAGAAGCCCTTCAAAATCATGATGGGGTGTCCCCGATTGTTTTACTCAAAAGTACGAAAGGCCCTGTGACAGCGGAATACAAAGGCACAGGCGAGCTGGTAATCGATACGAATCGCCGTAGCATTCGTGGAAATATGAAAATCACGGCGAAGAAAATAGAACGATTTGTACTCGATGGCAATGTGCGTGGCGATGTCGTGCTTTACATTCCATCCGCTAAAAATGTAACGATCAATGGCAAAATTGATGGCACAATTACGATTCATGAAACGGCAAATGCAGAGGTGGAAATCAACCTCGAAACGGCGACAAAAATGGTTGCTGTGGGAAAATCTCGCATTGCAAATATTGTGGCTCCGATGGCAGAAGTTTTGATTACAGGTACAATCGATACGGTGAACATTCAAAAAGCAAAAGGAATTCACGCTTCTGGAATGGTGAATTTGCTAGAAATTCATGAAAGAGGGGACGGAAATATTCCGTTTACGTTGGCTGGACATGGTGTGGCGATTGCAAAAATCGTATCTGCTGTGCCTCTTGGCATCAAAGATGATTTGCAAGAAGTGCAAATTGTGAGCGAGGATTTTGAATCGACGATGGAAATTGCAGTGCAAGATGGCATTGAAATCGAGAAAATCGAAGCCAATACGAACGTGCATATCGTCGGTGTAGATGGTGTCAACGTTGGAAATGTTAGAAATATTTCCCTCGTGGTACCAAAAGATTTGCCAGAAGAACAAAAATTGACCGTCCGAACGAAAGCCGATGCGAATGACCGAGATATACCACCAGCGATTTTCGTGGTCGATGGTGAAATCCAACAAACCTTGGCGTATGACAAAGATGATATTTCGCTTTATGTGAATAAAAAATTGAAACGACCTACATACACTGTGCAGTATGCGGAAGACGGCGAGATGATTGTACCTGAAAAAACAGGTGCTGGAGAAGTCGTAATTCCACTAGAAACGACAGTGGAAGTTCTTTTTGAGGGGCTTCGTGAGGGAACGTCCTTATACTATACGAAATCGCATGAACCACCGATTGCTTTTGAAATTGAAGATGATTTCGATATCGATTTTGATATGAATATGGACATGGAAGAAGTGAAGATGAAAGATGTGATTCGCAGTGCAGAAGCCATAGAGATTTCGTTTTCTGAAGTACAAGCACCTCTCGTATTTACGATGGGAACGATAGTTACAGCAATGATTGCCCAAAGTGGCTTGCAAAAAAATAAGGCTACAGCGGTAGATGAAACGATTGGTGCACCGTCCGATGTTGAGAAATTGAAAATCACGATGGATTGTATCGACAAAACGAAATTACAATCACTAATTGAGTTTGTGCAAACGGTTGACCAGAGAGAATATACGGCGGATACGTGGAAACTCTTCGTGGAAGCGATGCGTACGGCTTGTGCATTGGTAGAGACAGAAACAGAAACTGAATTGACACAACAAGCAATCGACCGTGCCGTTGAGGAATTGCAATTTGCATATGAAGTATTGATTGAAAAACCGACTGCACCACCACCCAAAGTGACCTTTTTAGGAGCAAAAATGTTGAAAGAAGCCACATGGAAATACGTTTCAGAGATTGGCGAAGCCGTTTCTTTTGCGGTAGAACCAATAGCTGGTGTGACGTATTCGTATGAAATTTTAGTTGGTACACATGTGAAAAAATCGAGTGTAATTAAAAATAGTAGCCCAATTCATGTGACTTTTGGAAGCGAAAAAAATGAAATCTCGTATAACGTCAATATTAAGGCGTCTAACGGTACTTTGAGGGATTCCATAGTGATGTATCAAATACAGGTTTTACATAGCTTAGAGGGGCTAGAAATCGTTGGAGTTGATCCTGAAATGGACAGAAATACAGCGGTAGAAGGTGAGAAAACAGCGAAAATTGCACCATCTGAACCGAAAGAAGTTGCAGAACTAGAGATTCCATCGTTAATTCCAGTCACGCCAAGAAATCAGAGAGTGACAGACCATTTGAATATGGCAGTTGACCAAAATGCACTAGGAAGTGATGAACGAATGAAGATGCAAGCAGCGTATTTGCAGTCAATTGTGGCAGCAGAGGGAATGTAAGCACTAAGCACCAAAGCAATGAATTCGTTACAATAATATAGAAAGAAGTACCTACTTTTTGATGTACACAAAGAGGAGGTGCTTTTTTTGTGCAAAAATATAGGGATAGAGCGTTGGAAGGAGTGAGGTAGCTGATGGATGCCAATATTCCTTAAAAATAGAGGTTTTTCTGAAAAAAGGCGGAAAGCTTGCGGATCTGCCCCCAAATACCGCATTTTCCTGAAAGTTTGAGCAAAATTGTATGATTTTAGGAAAAATTCGCATGCAGAACGAATGAAAAGGGCTGCAAAGTTGATACGACAGGGTTTTATAGGAAGTGGTAGGTAAGAAGTGGTGGTTTTGGGCGGAATTACAGCTTTTGCTTCTGGAGTTGCGTAAAAAGAGAGGGGAGATAAGAGGGGAAAGAGAGGGGATTTCTGAAAAATACCTAAAATTCGGGCTTTTTTCGGTGTTTTGTCAAAAAATATGAAGAGAGGAAGGGTGGAGGAGTCCAAAAATGAATATTTATGTAGTAAAATCCTTGTTTTATCATGAAAAATAGAGATTTTTTTCTGATATGATTTGACCAAATTATTTTTGGGGCGAAAATGAACAGAGAGAGGGAAGAAAGAGGGCAGTTGCCAAAAGGACGAAAAACGCTTAAAAACACGTTTTAGTTATTTGCTACTAACTAAAAGTTAGTTAAAACTACATTATAGTTATCTATAACTAACCAATAAAAAGTGATGAAAAATACGATTATATCAACGAAAAACAGAATTTGTTAAAAACAAAACGATTTCTTGGCATGAAATGATGGAAACATGTGATAATTGAATCAATTGATTTTGAATGGTGAGGGGAAAGCGTGGTTTTGGGAGTGGGATAGCGTAGTATTTGATGGGGTTTGTGGTGTGTGTGATGGATTTGATGGTTCCAAAAGAGGAGGGTTTTCTGATTTTCGATGAAAGAAAAAATGTGTGTGGTGAAAAAGACTCCCCTACTCGGGTGTGTGGGAAATGAAAATTTGGATTGTGTGATATCGTTTTGGTGAAGTGGTATAGGGGAGTAGAGGTCATATTTTGCTCGGGGAATGATGACAGAAGTATCGTTGATGGGGAGTGAGTACCTTGCATGTGGTTCTGGTGAAGCGATATAAAACGATGACAGCACTTCTTATTCTTTGCTGTGAGAGGTGTTTTGGTAAGGTGGAGAGGATTTGTTTTTTGTGTGGTAAGAGGAAGTGAGAGAGGGTGAGAGGGTGGTTTCTGAAGCAGTAGGTCGAGGGTGAGAGAGGGGGTCTACTTACTTTGCTTCGCAAAGCGGCTTCGCCGCCGCCTTTCATGGCGGTAAGGGGTGGTGGATTTGCAACAAGTTGGTATTGAGATACCAACTAAGCATTGCCAAAATTATCGTTTTACCGAGAGCGGGCGACCGCAGGTCGCCCCTACTACAAACAGCCTAAAATTTCAAATTGTAGGGGTGTACCCTTGGTCGCCCGTTGTGAATTGTGACACCTTACTTTTGGCGATATTTCATTAGCTGATCAATCACTTTGTAGTAATGAGGTGTCGAGGTTTTGTTCCGATTCTGCAAAATACCATTGAAAAAGAGTAAGCGATACTTTGAAAAATGGCAGGGCATCCTGAAAGATTTTTGCTCGAAAATAGTATTGGTTTCAGAAAGTTGAGGGCAAGAATTAGAGTGACAATTTTCTGGTGAGAGGGAGGAAAGTTTTGCGTTGCCAAAACGAAAAACAACAAGACAGAACGAACGAAGCAAGTGCCTAAAAATGGAAAATACGCACAATACTAAACTACACGTATCGTGTACACGCAAAAGCGACAAAAACAAACTACACGAATCGTGAACTATAAGGAAAATAAGACTACACGAATCGTGAACGCGTATTTTGACACAACTACACGAATCGTGAACCTCTAAAAAATACTGATTTTACAACGAAAAAATAGTGTAGTGAAGAGGTGAGTGATTGCTACGATTTCTTTAAACAGATTGTAGGTGTTGCTGGAGCGTAACCGGAAACAGTCGATTTGTGACGTGCTGGAAACTCTCATGAATAACGATCATATTATCGGGCAAACAAAAAAACGATGGTTGCCCATCGTTTTGAAATGATTCTATAATGTAGTTTATTTTATAAAGCAGTGTACTTCTTTGCACAACAAATTCCAATCGCACTAGGTCCTACGTGTGAACCAATTGTAATGCCAAGTTGCATGAGTGGAAAATCGGAAATGCCATAGCCATCGTTTTTGAGTTGCTCAATTAAATTCTCGGCGATGTTTAAAAATTCGTCGCTTCCATAAAGGACAGAAACGACATAGTCATTTTTGTTTTCTTTGATTTCTTCGATTACTGCATCTGTGATGGTTTGCAAGGCTTTTTTCTGACCACGTACTTTCGTATGTGGAACCAACTCGCCACCTGTCAAAAAGATGACTGGTTTTACATTTAAGATACTTCCTGCAAGTGCAGAAACTTTACCGATACGACCGCCCTTTTGCAAATGATCCAAAGAGTCGACCGTAAAGAAAATGCGACCTGTCGTTTTCAATTTTTCGAGGGCTTCTACTTGTTGGTCAATCGTGAAGTCGGCATCTCGCATTGCGATTGCTTGTTGTAGTATCAAATTTTCCGAACCAGTTGCACAAGTCGTATCGATGATTTGTATTTTTGATTTGCAATTTTCTTCTTCTAAAAATTGTTTTGCATTGATTGCACTTTGGTAAGAACCGCTCAACTTGGAACTCAAACAAAGGCAGAGAATATCCAATTCTTTTTCGATGTACGGAGCAAAGGCATCTAAATATTGTTGAATCGTCGGTTGTGATGTCTTTGGAAAAGCACCTGTTTTTTCTATTTTCTCGAAAAAAGATTTGCTGTCAAGATCGAGAAGCTCGGTGTAGTACGTATCTGAATCGAAAGAAACAGAAAAAGGAACGTACCCGATATTGTGCTTTTGTAGTTCAGACAAGGGCATGTCGCACGCTGTGTCTGAGATGATTTGGTATGAACTCATGAATAACCTCCTAAAAATGGTGTAAAAAAGTTGTACTGTAGACTTTGCAAGTGCATGGTATTGTCTACAAGTATTTTTTTGTTTTTCTTCATAAAAATGTAACTTAAATAATCGGTAAAAATGGATTATTTTTTGTATAAAATCATGAAAAATAACAAAATGTATCAAAAAATGATACAAGACTTCGGAAAGGTTTCAATGGACACTACCTGACTTTTGATGAAAAAATTTTTTAAATTTATTCAAAAAGTATATTTTTATTAATATTTTGTTATAATTATTAGTATAATTGCATATAAAAAATCGTTTTTTGTAGTGTTTTCATTTTTGACATTTCCTTAATTTTCATTATAAACTATTTTGAAGGGGATGTCAACAATATTTGCATTTTTCTTTGATTAATGATATACTAGTTATAAAGAGAATGCTGATACTATAGATATCGTTTTATTTATTTTGAATTCAGTACTATTTTGAATGAATCGATAATGTAAAAAGAAAAGAGGTGAATTGGTGAGTAAAATTTTAATCGTTGCGGAAAAACCTTCTGTGGCTTCTGATATTGGCAAGGTTTTGGGTGTCAAAAAGAAGGGACAAGGGTATATTGATGGCGAAAACTACATAATTTCGTGGGCTATTGGTCATTTGGTGACTTTGGCTGAACCACAAGAATATGATGAAAAATACAAGAAGTGGAATAAAACGACACTGCCAATTCTACCTGAAACGATGGAACTTAAGGCGATTGAAAAGACACGTACCCAGCTGAAAGTATTATATAAATTAATGAATCAAAAAGAAGTCACCTCCATTATTTGTGCAACGGATAGTGGACGTGAGGGTGAATTGATTTTTCGTTATATCTATGAAATTACAAAATGCAAGAAACCGTTCCAAAGGCTTTGGATTTCTAGTATGACAGAAATGGCAATCAAAGAGGGATTTGCCAATTTGAAAGCAGGATCGGAATACGATAATCTGTACCACTCTGCGAAATGTCGCTCGGAGGCAGATTGGCTCGTTGGTATGAATGGCACACGGGCATATACGATTCGCTATAATGCGTTGCTGAGCATTGGTCGTGTCCAGACGCCGACGTTGGCTCTCATTGTGGAAAAACAGCGTGAAATCGATGCGTTTGTCATCGAAGAATACTATGAATTGAAGAATAAATTTTCTGATTTTTTCGCAATGTGGATCGATGAAAATGGACAGACGAAGCTACAAACGAAAGAAGAAGCAGACGAGTTACAGCAAAAAATGAAAAGCCAGACAGCTACTGTGACTGCTGTTGAGAAAGAAGCGAAAAAACAAGCACCACCTTTGCTGTATGATTTGACAGAGTTGCAACGTGAGTGCAATCGGAAATTTGGTTACACCGCAAAAAAAACGCTAGACATTGCCCAAACGCTTTATGAAAAGCGAAAGGCTCTGACGTATCCGAGGACGGACAGTCGCTATTTGAGTACTGATATGGAGAGCAAAGCGAAAAGTATCTTGAAGGGAATGAAAAAAATTGACTCATTTCAAGAACATATTTCTTTTCTTGAGCAAAACAATCACATTCGCTTTACGAAAAGAATCGTTGACAATGCGAAAGTGACCGACCATCATGCCATCATTCCGACGGAGAAATTGCCGAATTTAGATGCTTTGACTACAGAGGAAAAAAACGTTTATATGCTCGTTGCAGTTCGATTTATGTCTGTGTTCTTTCCTTATTATATGTATGAAGTAACAAAAGCATTTTTTAATTGCCAGGGGGAACGACTTTTGGCAAAAGGTACAGTCGTGACACAAGAGGGTTGGCAGGGGTTAGAAAAAACGTTCTTCCCGCCGAAAACGACGAAGAAGAAAGAGGAGGAACAACAACTGCCGATTGTGAAAGTTGACGACTCTTTCATGGCTGAAAAAATCGAAGTCCTCAAAAAGAAAACGACACCACCATCTCCGTATACAGAAAGTACCTTGCTCTCTGCTATGGAACACGCTGGGCGATTCGTGGAAAATGAAGAAATCAAAGAACAGATGAAAGACAGTGGACTCGGCACACCTGCCACACGAGCTGCAATCATCGAACGATTGTTGTCTGTGGGGTATTTGGTGCGGAAAGGGAAAAGTCTCTTGCCGACGGAAAAAGGTACCTCGCTCATTGCGGTCGTTCCAAAAGAATTGAGTTCGCCACAAACAACGGGAAGATGGGAAAAAGGTTTGTCTTCAATCGCAAAAGGGAACATGGATCCTGATAAATTCATGCAAAGTATTCGCCGCTATGTTTCATTTTTGGTAGACGATGCTGACCAAAGAAAAACGAATGTCGTTTTTCAAAGTGATAACAAATATGCAAAGCGTGCTCCGAAAAATCATATGGGGAGCTGTCCAAGTTGTGGAAAAGGTTTTATTTTAGAAAACTCGAAATCGTTTTATTGTACGGAGTGGAAAAATGGTTGTGCGTTTTCGATATGGAAAAACACGCTAGAGCCACAAGGAATAGAAATAACACAAGAGTTGATTGTCGACTTGTTGAAAAACAAAAGTGTGCCGAATGTATCGATGACATTGCCACAAACTGGCGAACGAGGGACGGCAACTTTAAAACTGGCACTTGACCAAAAATCGAAAGTCGTCGTGGCGGATTTTGAAAGAGAAGTCGTATCGCAAACCTAGTAGTTTAGTAAAACGTGTGGAAAAATTAAAATGTCACCGAAATGATTTTTAGTGAGATGACATACAGGATGAAGAAAAAATAGTCGCTTTCCGAATTGGATTTGACCAAAAAACGAAATCGACTCCTTTTTGAAAAAATAAGATGAATTTATGTATGGTTGTCAAGAAACTATAGAGTTTCAAGCAAGGAAGTTGGAAATTCTTTTATATAAAAAATATGTTGTATTTTAACGAAGAGACAAGTGAATGAAAATTATAAAAAACAGCATATTTCAAATGGTAATTTGACCAAAAAAGTAAAAAGATGTAGTATAAAAATGGAATTTTAGGAGGAAAGTGAGATGTCAGGACATTCAAAATTTGCGAACATCAAGCACAAAAAAGAGAGAAATGATGCTGCAAAAGGAAAAATCTTTACAATGCTTGGACGAGAACTCCAAGTGACAGTAAAAGCCGGTGGACCCGATCCATCAAACAATGGCAAACTGAGAGATTTGATTGCCAAATGTAAGTCGAGCAATATGCCAAATGACACGATTGATCGTGCAATCAAAAAAGCGTCTGGAAATGAAGAGGGTGTCGAGTATGAATCCATTCGTTATGAGGGCTATGGGCCAAACGGTGTGGCGGTGCTTGTCGATACGCTGACGGACAATCGCAACAGAGCGGCTGCAAATGTCCGCAATGCCTTCACAAAAGGTGGCGGAAATATGGGGACTTCGGGCTGTGTTTCGTTTATGTTTGATGAAAAAGGATTGATCGTACTCGATCGAGAAGAAGTCGCTATGGACGAAGAAGAATTGATGCTCTTTGCTTTAGATGCTGGGGCGGATGACATTGTGGCGGAAGAAGATAGTTTTGAAATATTGACGACACCAGAAGCATTTTCTGGTGTAAGAGAGGCATTTGAAAAAGAAAAAATACCGATGGTGCAAGCCGAGGTAACGATGATTCCGCAGACGGATGCGACGTTATCCACACCTGAAGATATTAAAAAAATGAATAAATTACTAGATTTATTAGATGAAGATGACGATGTACAAACTGTATACCATAACTGGGACGAATGAGAGGAAGAAAAATCATGAACAGACTTGAATTTATTGCAAAGATCCAAGAACAACGCTACTGCGTAATCGACTTTATGCCACAACAAATGTCAATCAAAGACAACTTTAGTTTTTTTAATGAAATCGAGCTTTACTTTTTGGAATTTAGAAAACGCATTCGTATCGTGGAGCAATTTTCTAATATCATTTTGAAAACGCTCTGCTACTTTGATTTTGAAGTGTTATTTGGATTTGAAAGAGCAACGAAAAAAGAGGGCTTCGTTAGAAATTGCAATTGCATGGAAACAGAAATCAGAAAAGTTTTGGCAGGCAAAGCCGACAAAATTACTTTCTTATTGCCAAACGAAAAAGCAATGATTGAAATTTTGCATGATCAATTGACTATCGCAGTCTATAACCCAAGTCCACGAGTGACAGAAATTATGCGTTCTTTGGCGATTAGCGAAGGGCTTTTCTGGTGGGAACCACAACAATAATATAGTGCATTCACTATGAAAATTAGGAGTCATTATGAAAATCGTATTGACAGCAATCAATGCAAAATTCATTCATTCTTCGTTGGCGATTCGTTATTTGTATGCGTATGCGAAAGAATATCAGGAATTTTTATACCCGAAGGAGTATACAATCAACCATAGTGAAGATGAAATTTTGGCGGATTTGTTCGAGCAACAGCCCGATGTGGTTTGTTTTTCTTGCTATATCTGGAATATTTCGATGGTGTATTCTCTTGCAAAAAATCTGAAAAAAATATTGCCCAATGTCAAAATTGTGTGCGGTGGTCCCGAAGTTTCTTATGATAGTGAGGAATTTTTACTGCAACACCAAGACATTGACGTGATCATACGAGGAGAGGGCGAAGTCACATTTCTAAGACTTATAGAAGCCCTTTTGAATGCGTCGCCCTTAGATGAAATCTCTGGGCTTTGTTTGCGTGATGAAGAGGGTGTTTGTTCGACTTTGCCGACGCCACCACTTTCGCTGGAAGAGTTGCCATTTCCTTATGATACACTGGAGGGGCTTGCTCATAGAATCATCTACTATGAAACGCAAAGAGGTTGCCCGTTTCGCTGTCAATTCTGCTTGTCATCTGTGGAAGCTGGCGTGCGATTCGTCCCGATTGCAACTGTCTATGCCCAACTTGATTTTTTCCTGAAAAATAATGTGAAACAAGTGAAATTCGTCGATAGAAGCTTCAACTGCGATTCCGCTCATAGCAATGCAATTTGGAAATATCTCATTGAAAATGACAACGGCATTACGAATTTTCATATGGAAATTGAAGCACATCTTCTGACGGATGAAGCGATTGCGATTTTAAAATTGGCTCGTCCGAATTTGTTCCAATTTGAAATCGGCATACAATCTACGAATGAGGACACGCTTCGAGCAGTGCAACGAAAGGGTGATTTTTCTACGCTGAAAGAAAAGATTTTGCAAGTGCAACAGCTTGGGACGATCCATATGCACCTCGACTTGATTGCTGGCTTACCGCATGAGGGGTATGCGAGTTTTCGCAATTCGTTCAACGACGTGTTTTCTCTGGGAGCAGAGCAGTTACAGATGGGATTTTTGAAGGTGCTAAAAGGTTCGGGTCTCCATAGAGATTGTGAAAAATATCGCATAAAATACCGAGAGGAAAATCCGTATGAAGTCTTATCCACAGGTGATATTTCGTATGCGGAGCTTCTGCAACTGAAACGCATTGAGGAGTTGCTTGAGCTGTATTATAATGGAAATAAGGCGATCAAAACGTTGGAATACGTACTTCCTTTTTACCCGTCGCCATTTGATTTTTTTGAGAAATTCTCACTGTTTTGGGTGGAAAAACAGTACCATAAAGTGAAGCACAAAAAAGAAGCTTTGTATGAAAATTTGCGGAATTTTTTACTGCAATCAGAGGCAGTCAAAGATGTCGTGGAAGTCACAGAAGCGATGTTGAAATTCGATTTGTTGCTACATGATAACCTTCCTTCGTTGCCACAATGGGCAATTTCAGCTGTGGATTTCGAGGAGTTTAAAGGAAGAAAACGTGATTTCTTCCACAATCCAGAAACGAAAGAACGGTATTTTTGTGGAAAACTATCAACCTACACGGCGACGCAATTGGCACGTATGTGTCGTGTGGAACATTTTTCTTACGATGTAACAAAAAGTCCTTTTACAAAGGAAGAAACAGTGCTATTATTTAATTATTATGAAAGAGATTTGTTGTATAATTGTGCAAAAATAGATCTAGTGAAACTGTAAAAGAATTTTTATGTTAAATATATAACGATGTAGGTAAGGAATGTACTGTTTTTAGAACAAAAAAAGAAACATGTTCTTTCTGGAAACGAAAAAATATAGTTATTTTGCACAAGTTATATGGATTTTCCGAGACAAAATAATACAAAAATTGTGTAAAATCACAATTTTTAAGATATATAATAAATTTTTAACGATATAGTTGCATTTGATTTTTGAAAGTGGTATAATTGAATTGTGAGTTGGTGAAAGACCAAATTACAAAATGCACCTTGCATATAAGGCGAATTGATGCACCTTATAATAAGGAAGAAATTCAGGAGGAACAAAGGTATGTATACAATGGGTGTTGATATTGGATCCGCATCTTCAAAAGCAGTCATTTTGAAAGATGGAAAGGAAGTCGTGGCGACTGAAATCGTCCAAGTGGGGACAGGCACGACTGGTCCTAAAAAAGTAATGGATCAAATTTTTACAAACAGCGGTTTGACAAGAGACGATATGGAATACGTCGTTGTCACAGGGTATGGACGCTTCTCATTTGAGGGGGCTGACAAACAAGTCAGCGAAATTAGTGCCCATGCCAAAGGAATTTATTTTTTGGTACCTACTGCACGTACCATCATTGATATCGGGGGGCAAGATGCGAAAGCGATTCGTCTCGATAATAAAGGTGGCATTAAGCAGTTTTTTATGAATGATAAATGTGCGGCTGGTACAGGGCGGTTTCTGGAAGTCATGTCACGAATTCTTGAAACGACCCTAGACGAAATGGAAATCCACGATGAATCAGCAACGGACACTGCTCCAATTAGTAGTACGTGTACTGTATTTGCGGAATCTGAGGTGATTTCCCAACTCTCCAATGGAGTGAGTAGAAATAATATTATCAAAGGCGTTCACCTTTCAGTTGCCAGTCGAGCGTGCGGTCTTGCGTATCGTGGTGGCGTAGAAAATGATGTAGTTATGACAGGTGGCGTTGCACAAAATCAAGGTGTTGTTCGTGCGGTGGAGTATACTTTAAAAACTCCAGTGACCGTTGCACCGAATCCACAATCGACAGGCGCTTTGGGTGCGGCACTTTTCGCATTTGAAGCGACACAAAAAAAAGAGAAAGAGGGATTAAAATGAGTTTAACAAAAGGCATGCAAGCAAAACAGTTATTGGCTTACTACCAAGGCAAAGCCGATCAAGATGCAAGAGAAGCAAAAGCAAGAGGAGATTTGGTTTGTTGGTCTGCGTCTGTAGCACCTCCAGAATTTTGTGTGGCTATGGGCATTGCTATGGTCTATCCTGAAACACATTCAGCTGGTATCGGAGCAAGAAAAGGTGCTTTGGATATGCTTGAAGTGGCAGACAGAGTAGGCTACAATATCGACTGTTGCTCTTATGGTAGAGTCAACATGGGTTACATGGAATGTTTGATGGAACAAGCTCGTACTGGTGTAAAACCTGAAGTTTTGGCGAATTCTCCAGCAGCTGATGTGCCACTACCTGACTTGGTAATCACTTGTAACAATATTTGTAATACACTTT
>JAWXUZ010000068.1:0-14150 GCA_044425835.1 Bacillota bacterium
GTATAGATGAAAGTAGGAATGAGGAGAACCCTCTGAGATGTCTGCCTACCTCTATACTACAAAAAAAGAATATGTTCATAACCATTTTTGATGGCTATAAACATATTATACGAGGAGGTGTTTCCATTGCGTAGACATTATTATACATCCGCTGCGTGGATTTGCGGAATCGTGCTAATTGCTTTCGGTTTTGGCATGCTGTTTTCCCTCTGCTTGCCGTTTTGCGTGCCGATACTCGCTTGTTTTTTCATTGTGGCGGGCATTTGTCTGCTCCACAAATTTCGATTTCGCAAACGCAGATGATTTCCAAAAAAATAAATCCCCTCTTTTATAAGCATTCTCATAAAAGAAGGGGATTTATTTTTAGCAAATTAGATTGCACGAGTTACTTTGTTCGCACGCATACATCTTGTACAAATATAGATCGATTTTACATTGCCATTGCTTTCAACAATTTTAATCTTTCTTACGTTCGGTTTCCACTTTTTATTTGCACGTCTACTTACTTGACTACGATTGATACTAATTCTATGTCCTCTAATTTGACCTTTGTCACAAATTTCACATCTAGCCATTTCTTGCACCTCCTCTACCTTCTTTTCGCTTATATATAATTCCTCAACGAAAAACTACATATGTGACACAACAAAAATATTTTATCAGAAAATTCAATCTTTTGCAATAGAATTACAGAAATTTTTTCAAAAAAAGTGATATATCATGATTTTTGTAGGATAGAACAAAAAAACACATTATTTCCATCTTTTTTAGGTAAATATTTTATCACTTGCACGTATGATTAAGAGATATCCGCTCCGAAAAGAAATCTCTATTGTCTTTTCTGCAAACACATTGCTCACCGCAACGAGTGGGTCGTCCAAATATAAATCTCGATTGTTAAGAGGATATTGCACCCCTTTGAGTGTCAATCCCTCTACGCAGTCTGAAAGTGGCAACGTCGAGAGCAATTCCCCCACCTCACCTGTCAAAGTAGTTGGCTGATCAATTAGCTCAATGACGTTATACTCATTTACTAGCTTTGCAGAAATACCTTTTTTGAGCAACCCAAGCAACAATTGTACATTGGCAAACGTATGGTCAAACCGTGAGCCAATCCCGCCTAAAATCACGAGATCGTCTACTCCTTTTTCTATGCAAAGTGATATCCCAATTTGCAAATCCGTTTCATCTTTTTCAGTGGGGAATTGTTCCATTGGCACCTTCATTTCTCGGAAAAAATCAAGGTCTTCCTTCGGAGCAGAATCGAAGTCGCCCACAATATAATTCGGAGATAGCTCCATTTTGCGTGCGTGCGACACACCGCCATCACAACAAACAATGAGGTTCGCACCTGCTATCATTTTTTTGACAAACCGATAATCCGTTATATTTGCCCCACCAATCACAACTGCTTTCATCTCTCGTACTCCTTGCAAATTGCGATAAATTCTTTCGCACGTTCCTCCATTTTATCATGCACAAACAACGCAGACCCCACAACGAGTTGGTCAGCTCCTGCCTCAAAACAAGTACGTGCATTTTCTAAATTGATGCCACCGTCGACTTGAATGTGGAACGATTTTTCATTTTCTTTTTGCCATTCTTTCAAAAATCGTACTTTCTCTAGTTGTTCTTCCACGAACGATTGTCCACCAAATCCCGGTTCTACTGTCATCACCAAAACCAAATCGACAAGAGGTAACAACGGTACAATTTCTGTAATCGGTGTGTCTGGCTTTATGGAAATGCCAGCGTCCGCCCCACGATTTTTGATTGCACGAATGACTTCTTCTGCTTTCGTTGTCGCTTCATAATGAAATGTAATCGACTCTGCCCCCGTATCGTAGACAGCATCGATGAATTTCTCTGGATTTAAAATCATCAAATGGACATCGTAAAACATTTTCGTATGTTGGCGTAAGCTTTGCAATACAGGAATCCCGAGTGACAAATTCGGCACGAACACACCGTCCATCACGTCCATATGCACATGTGTGATTCCAGCATTTTCAAGTATTTGTAGCGATTCTTGACCGTATCCAAAATCCATGGCAAGCACAGATGCCAAAACTATCTTCTTCAAATTATCGCCTCCTCTCTTCTTCTTTTCGTTCTTCGTAAATGTATTGGTATCTTTTGTATCTCGCTTCGTCTATGACTGTGCCAATTTCGGCTTTGACTTTGCAATCAGGCTCATTGATATGGGCACAACCATTGTAGTAACATTCATTTTGAAAAGGTGCAAATTCACGGAAGTAATTTTGCAATTCCCCTGATGGAATATGCGTCAAGTACAGCGACGTAAATCCAGGTGAGTCCACAATATAACTCCCCTCCATTACTGCAATCAACTCCGCATGGCGAGTCGTATGTTTCCCACGTTTGATTTTTTCGCTGATGGCCCCCGTTTGTAAGTCGAGTTCTGGAAAAATCGTATTGAGTAGCGTACTTTTCCCCACACCAGAAGGCCCAGCAAATACAGACGTTTTGCCGTGGAGTGCCTCCTTGAGTGCCTCAATGCCGATGTGTTGTTCGGCACTCGTGCAAATCGTTTGGTAGCCTGCTTTTTGATACATTTTGGCAATCGGTTCGTAGTCTTTTTGTGAATCGATATCTATTTTATTGATGACAACGACAATATCAAGATGTTGTTCCTCTACTAAAATCAAGAATCTGTCAAGCAAATCCAAATTGATATCAGGCTCTTTTGCTCCAAAAACGATGACCGCTTGGTCTATATTTGCCACTTTCGGACGAATGAGCATATTCTTTCTTGGCAAAATGACATCGAGACTGCCTGTTTTTTCATTTTCATCAATGATGGACATTTCTACGATATCGCCGACCAAGGGTTGAATTTTCCGCTTACGAAAAATCCCCCTCGCCCTCGTTTCGTACACACCCGACTCTGTATCGATATAGTAAAATCCACCGATTCCTTTGACTATGACACCTTTTTCCATGCACGCCTCCTAATTTTGATATATGACTTCCTCGCTCCATTGCAATCGTTCATTCAAATAACAACTCACAGTTGCAGCTCCTCGTCCTTTGACGGTGACAACATAAGGAAAATCTTCTGCTTTTCTAAATTCATCTACAACTACATAAAATCCGTCGAGGTCTTCTCTTGACATACGCACATAGATATCCCCTGTGACTTCCCCTGGAAGAGAAATGGTGAACGTTTTTTCAGTGACTCCTGCCACTTCTGGCACAACTGGGACTGGAGCGACTTCTTCTGGTACTTCTTCGGTGTCGGTATTTGTGTTTGTATCAGTATCACCAGTATTTTCTGCATCATTTTGATTTTCGCTTTCATCGTCAGTAGATGGGAAAATCGTATTGCCATCTTCATCGGTTGGATATACAGGCAACACACCTTCAGGCATATCATCTGTGAAGAAATCTTCTGGCAATAAGTCATCGTAATTTTCTTCGTCGTCGCCTTCTTCTTCCTCGTCATCTTCAGATGGTTCAGTCACTGTGACTTTCGGTTGCATGATGACTTCCAACGCAATGGAACTACCCAATGCAACAGAAGTCCCACTTGACACACTTTGTTTCAGTACGATTGAACCATCGTCAACTTCCAAAACGATACTCGAATCGGACGTGCCAGAAGAATTGACCGAGACATCATCGCTCGAATCAGGTGCAACTCCTGTCACCGTGCCTGTATAAAGCCCCAAAACTTTCAAGTCATTTTTCGCTTCAGAGAGCGTTCTTCCGACGAGATTTGGCACAACCACACTCGTACTGCGTTCGCCACGACTGACAGTGACTTTGATTGCCGATTTCGCAGTGATATTTTCTTTCTCCGCTGGGAATTGTTCAAAAATTTCACCGATAGGCACATCATCGCTAAACGCATACGTAGGAAATGGCGTAATACCTATAACCTCAGCCAACGTTTCATTGGCTTCGTCTTCTGTCAAACCGATGAGATTTGGCATAGAAAAACTTTGCAAACCATTGCTGATTTTGACACCGATGCTTTCTCCTGCATCTAAAATCGTCCCCGGCTCAATGACTTGGTCGATGATGACCCCTCTATCTTGCGTTGGGTGACGCTCTTCGCCCACCACTTCAATGAATAAGCCAATTTCCTCGACAGGTGGTCTCGCATCGTCAAGTGTCAATCCTACAAGGTTTGGCACTTCTAAAATAATTTGTTCCTCCGTAACGTCAAATCGTCCGCTGTTGAACGTACGAATTGCCGCAATGGAAATGCCTGCCATAATAATGAGGGAAGTCAAGATTGCAATGACAACGACAGCCGATTGTTGTTTTTTCTGCTTCGGTGTCAATCTCGGTTTCGCCATACGATTTCGATTTTGTGGCGGTCGGCTTTGTGATGATCTATTTTGATTATTGGAATTCATAGGTGCGTTTCCCCCTCTCCTTCTTTGTGTATCTTGTCGTTCTCTTGTTGCTTGTCTGTTTCTCGTTTCTTGGTTTGGCAAATCGACGTATTCTTCCTCGTACATTTCATCTTTTGAAATATTGAGTTTTTGGTCGTAACGTTCTATATTTCTATCGATATTGCCTTTGAACTCTTGCAACAAACCACGTTGTGGACGTGTTGGAATTTCTTCTTCATCGTCGTCTTCTTCGTCGTCGACATCTTCCTCATAGTCTTGCAAAGAAAAAGGAATTTCAGGAGCTACTGTTTCTTCACGCTCTCGTTTTGGACGATATTCCTCACTCATGGCACGCAAACTCTGTAGTTCTAAGACGTCATCTTCATCTCGAAATCTCGTTGCCCCTTGCAATTCTTCCTCTTCATCGTGTCGCAACTCTTTTCTCGTTTCAAATAATTTTTCATCGTCAAGCACCTCCATCTTAATTTCTTCTGGTGGTGTTTTCGTTCTCGAATTTCTTGTTGTTTCGCCCATTTCTCTTCTGCGTTGGTGTTTCGTCGACATATCGTTCATTGTAATTGCAATGTTTGTCGGCTCAATATTTGGCACTTCTTCTAACTCGTCCATGATTTCATTTTGATTTCTTGCACGAATCAAATCGTCCAACATCAAATTGATATTGGCATACCGCTCGTCTGATTTTTTCATCACAGCTTTTGCGATAATTCCTTGCAAGGCCTTTGTACAATTGGGATTGTGCAGACGAATGTCAGGCACTTCTTCATTAATATGCTTCAAAGCAATGGCAACAGAGTTTGTCCCCTGAAAAGGCAAAACACCTGTAATCATTTCATACATCGTAATCCCCAAAGAATAAATGTCACTTTTTTCATCAACATAGCCGCCCCTTGCCTGCTCTGGAGAAAAATAATGCACAGAGCCAGCCGCATTGGCAGTCGTCGTCACCGTCGATACCGTTGCCGTACGTGCAATCCCAAAGTCAGTCACTTTCACAACGCCATCGGTACTCACCAAAATATTTTGCGGTTTGATGTCTCTATGTACGATGTGATTTTTATGTGCCTGTACCAAGGCCGACGCAATCTGAATTGCCACATTGAGTGTCGAACGTGAATCGAAAGGTGCTTTTTCACGAATGGCTTTTTTTAGCGTATTTCCGTGAATGTATTCCATGACGATATAGCTGATATCGCCTTCTTGCCCAACATCATAGACACGGACAATATTGGGATGCGACAATTTCGCAACCGATCTCGCCTCCGACTCGAAACGATCCAAAAAATCTTCGTCACCGATGAATTCTTCACGCAACACCTTAATCGAAACGTATCTATCGAGTTTTTTATCTTTCCCACGATAGACGACCGCCATACCGCCAGATCCAATTTTATCTATGATTTCATATCTATTTCCAAGTATGCTACGTGGGTTTAATAACATGAACCTCTACCCCCTAAATCCTTTATCAAAATGACAGACACATTATCTTTTCCACCACGTTCGTTGGCGGCGTCGACGAGGGCAGTCACTTTTTCTTCCAAATCACCCACAGTTATTTCTAAAATTTTTTCCATTTCCGAATCAGAAAGCATGCCCGACAACCCATCTGTACAAAGGAGCAATAAATCCGTTGGGTACACTTCTTTCGTTGCCATGTCGACTTTTAATTTTTCACTAATGCCGACGGCTCTCGTAATCATATTGCGTTTGGGATGCGTCCACGCTTCCTCTTTTGTAATCTCCCCCGAATTGACTAAATCCATAACATAAGAATGATCGGTGGAGAGTTGCAATAATTTTCCCTCACGGTATAAATATGCACGGCTATCGCCCACGTAAATGACGTAAGCAATGTGATCGACTACAGTAGCCGCAACGAGTGTTGTCCCCATTTCCGAAAATTGTCGATCGGAACGAGATTTTTTGTGTACGGCTTTGTTGGCAACGAGTGTCGCCTCCGTAAGCAAATCAGGAATGTCGACCATCTCACGTTTTTTTTGTTCTTTTTTGATATATTTTACGAAAGAGGACACCGCCAAACTACTTGCGATTTCACCACCGTTGTAACCGCCCATACCATCCGCCACGATATAGAGATTTTGTACCACATCATTTTTTCCTGGCACGTAAATAAAATCTTCATTATTTTTTCGATTGCGACCGACATCGGTCTTGCCTTTTGCTTTCATACGATCACTCCTTGGCTATAGTCCACGGCGTAGCTGTCCACACGCACCATTTATATCTTCGCCCAATTTGCGACGCAAAGTCACTTCAATGCCTTCACGTTGCAATACTTCCATAAATTGTGAAACTGCCATGTCTTGACTTTTCTCATACCGACTTTCTTTGACTTCATTCATCGGAATGAGATTGACATGGCACATCATATCCCTTAATTTTGCCGCCAATTCTTTTGCACAGCCCTCTGTGTCATTGACACCGTGTATGAGTGCGTATTCAAAAGTAATTCTGCGTTTTGTCACCGACATATAATGTTCACAAGCCAAAAGCAAATCGTCCATTGGATTTTTCTTTGCAATTGGCATGAGTTGTTTTCTCGTTTCGTTGTCGTGGCTATGGAGCGAGATGGCAAGCGTAATTTGCAAGCCTTCTTCTGCCAACTGCTCAATTTTAGAAATCAAGCCACAAGTCGAAAGTGTGATGTGACGTTGCCCCATATTATGCCCTTTCGGGTCATTGATCAAACGAATGAATTTCATAGAGGCTTCATAATTATCGAGCGGTTCTCCACTGCCCATCATCACCACACCAGAAATGCGTTCGCCACAATCTTTTTCGATTGCATAGACTTGAGAGAGCATTTCCCCCGCCGTCAGATTGCACTCGACACCCTCTAAAGTAGATGCACAGAAGCGACACCCCATGCGACACCCAGCCTGTGTAGAAATGCAGACGGTATTGCCATGTTTGTATTTCATAAAAACACTTTCGACCAGAGCATCATTTCGCAAAGCACAGACGTATTTTCTCGTCTCATCTTTTTTTGAAACCAGCGTTTTGACGATCGTCACGTCATCCCAGATGGCAGACGTTTTCAATGTCTCTTTCAAGTCTTTTGGAATGTTATTCATTTCGTCAATGGAATCGACTTTTTTTTCGTGTATCCAACCGAAAATCTGTTTTGCACGAAACTGCGGATACGATAACTCCGCCATAAATTCTTGTAATTCTTCTATATTCATAGACTTTAGATATCTCATATTTGTTCCTTTCCTGACCGAATCATTTTCGCAATGAAAAATCCATCGGTATGCCATAAGTTTGGCAACAATGTCACCATGCCTTTTTGTTGTATGGTATTTTGCAGATTTTCAGGTACAAATCCAGAAATATCAGCCAAAGAAAATGCTTCGTTTTGTTTTAAAAATAATGAGACATTGCCCTCATTTTCTTTTTTGGAGAGCGTACAAGTCGAGTAAACGAGGACACCGCCTGCTTTTACATACCTTGCCGCCGTTTCTAAAATTTGCCTTTGGATTGGCAAAAGTGTATCGATTTCCTCACCTGTTTTTTTGAGACGAATGTCAGGCTTTTTGCGTAACAATCCCAGTCCAGAACAAGGCACATCGACAAGCACCCGATCAAATTTCCCCTCCCATTTTGGTACAAATTGCAAACCATCTTGCAGAGTTTCTTCTATTATAGTGAGTTGCAACCGCTCTTTCGTTTCAGCAAGCAACTCCAGTTTGTTCGGAAAAATATCACAAGCCACGACACGCCCTGTATTTTCCATTCTTTCAGCTATGGTCATCGTTTTGCCACCGGGAGCTGCACACAAGTCGAGTACCGTTTCTCCTTTTTGCGGATCGAGTATGGCAACTGCCATTTGCGAGCTTTCATCTTGTACATGGAAATACCCTTTTTGAAACGACGGCAGGCACGACATGTCCGCAGTCTGTTTGAGAAAGTACGCTTCGCCTTTGCAGTAAAGCCCCTCACTCGCCAAAACACCTTCTGCTTGCCACATCGCAAGTAAATTTTCTGCTAACGTTAGGTGTGTATTCCTACGCACCGTGACTTTGGGAGATTGTCCATTTTCTTTGCAAATCGCCTCTGTTGTTTCAAATCCATAATATGCAATCCACATTTGAACGAGCCATAAAGGATGCGAATATTGCACCGACAAATAGAGTGGCGTGCCGATTTCTGGCATTGGAATTTCCTCTTTTGTCCGCTGGAGTGTACGCAACACCCCATTGACAAAACCTTTAAGCCCTTTGTATTTTGAATCTTCAATGAGGGCCACTGCTTCATTGCAAACTGCGTGGTTTGGCGTATGCATAAAAATCAATTCATACGTTGCACTGCGGAGCAAAGCCAATACGAAAGGTTTCATTTTTTCAGTAGAAAGAGAAGAAACAGTATTGATACAATGATCGACATAGTAAATATTTCGCAAAGTGCCATTGAAAAGTTCCGTCACAAACGCTTTATTTTGCACCGTCAGTGATTCATTATTTTTGAGTGTTTTACGAAGTGCCACACTATTATACGCACCATCTTTTAAAGTCGCAACCAAAAGTGCGACAACGACGGCTCTTGGGTTATTTTCCTTCATTGGCTCTCCTTACTCTTTCAACCTACACAGGTACTTTATTTTTATTATCTCAGGAATCACTGATTAATTATAGTCGTTAGATTTTCGAGATAATTTTTTCGTCACAATTCACAAAAAACGTAGGCGATATCGGAAATATCGTCGAGGCTTTTTGGGGGTTGTGACGGGAAAATTAACCGGAAAGATAATGGCTAAAATTAAATCAGCGATTCCTTATCTATTATACTAGATTTTTCAATTGCAAGCAACTATTTTTCAAAGGAAGTCAGGGATCAAAAAGAAATCAATCTAATCATTTTCTTATTTTTGAAATAAAAAGGATAGAAAAAACAAAATTTATTCCATAAAATTCAATATATATTGTAAAAATATAGTAAATAACACCAATAAAATATAATATATTCCAATTTTTATTTAAATTACATAAAATTAAAATGTTTCTATGATAAAATTTTATATATTATTATGGCAAAAAAAGACTTCACAAACCAGACAATATATGTTAGAATAAATTATGTTCAATAGATGAGTTACTCGTCTTGAATAGCTATTATTTTCTTTTCGCAAAAGCCATCGGGTCTCCTCAAACCTTAACGATGGCTATTTTGTTGCCTTTTTCCTCTCACTATACCACTTTCCAACCTCCATTTCCAACAAAAAAGAAGTATCGACTATAACTTGCCCATACTTCACCTCATATAATCCGCTATTGCCCTACTAATTCATTCCTGCTGAAATGATAACAGTTTTTCATCAGTAAATTCTCTTCCTAATAAACAAACCTTACACTTGTACAACTACAATTTCATACGATAAATTTGTGCTACCGCTGATAAAATCCATGAGAGTCGCCACTTCTTCATCTGACAATTGGTCATCTAAAAGCGAGATATTCACTTGAATTTCAGATGTTTCATCGTCTACAATGATTTCTGCACCTTCTACTTGTTCCATAGATTCGATAGTCTCACAAATAGAGAGTCGCCACATATCTTCCATCGGATTTTCCGATTGCGAGTCACTTGCAACAAATTCTTCACGGACTGTTTCCTCATTTTTTGCGAGAGCTGTGGCAATGCCATCTGCCGAGCAACCTGTTGATAAAATACCCAAACAAAAACTTAAAATACAAATTCTTCTCATCTTCATTCCCTTTCTTCCGCTCCCCAACTCATTTTTGTAGTTCGTAGAATCCCTTATGGTCGTGACACTCCATGTTGAATGCCAAGGCAAGTTTCAAATATTTTTTTCATTCGCACTACACCCATATGGAGTTCAATATCAAATTCTTGCCCTTCCAAAAACACCTCTTGCACAGGCGTATGATCAAATTCGATTTCGTATGTCACATCGTCTTTTTTTGAAAATGTGCCTACTTGCTGTAATGTACGACTCGGAGACTGCATTGTTGTTTCCCCATTGCTCGTATTTTCCTCGTTATGAATGAGAATTGTCAAAGTGGGATCGGTCGTGCATACATATGTACCAAGAAATGCATCAGTCAAAGGAATTTCGTATCCTTTTTTCAATGTATAACTTTCCAATAATTCCATGCCGACTACCAAACAGATAACAATTACAAAAAAGCCCCAAGACTGTTTCAAAAAATCTTTCATAAGAACCCTTCTTTCTATTTTTGATCAACTGCTTTTTTTCCCGTTTCCATTTTCAGTTCTTCGATTTTCGCATTCAACTCTTTTCGTCTCATAAAATGACGACACACAATGCGAGTGGTCATGGAAAGATAAAAAAAGACGCATACATTAGAATATGAAGTAAGTCGATTGTGTATATCAATATTTTCCGCAACCCACTCCGCATACCCCAAAGAATGCAGAAATAACAAGAGCAATGCCACAAATACAACGGTAGCAACAAGCACGCAAATGACTTGTTCTGCCTCATGTTTTTTCGTTGTTTCCATCCATTCTATAAAGTTTTTATTTTCCATGCAAACCCCTCATTCCTTTTCGCTGTCCAACCGCCTTGCCATTGTTCCAGCACTTACTTACTTTTTCTCCTTCATCTCCCATCACAACTTAACTATATCACACTTTTTTAAGCAAAGCAACAGAAAAATAAAATAGAGACGACCCCAATCGTCCCTATGAATCACTCCTCCTGCAACGATTTACACAGCACCTGTGCCATCGTCTCTTTCTGCCATATCATTCACTTTATGTACTGCTCTCTCTTTTAGTTTCTCCAATTCCCTCTCCAATGATTCTACTTTTTGTCGCCACTTTGCATTCATCGTAGCAATTTCTTCATTCCTTTGGATCAAGAGACGATTCAAATCCTCATTTTGTTTTTTCTGTTCTGCAATCTCTGCAAGCAATTTCGGTTCTCGATCACTTCGTGGAGTTTCAGGTGGGAGTTTCGTTTTCGCATTTGCATTTCCGTTTGTATTTCCGTTTGTATTTTGCACTGGATTCGGGCTTGGTTTCCAATTTTGAAATTGACCGTTCCCCATATTTTGAAGCTCATTTTCAAATTGACTTTCTTGCATATTACGGAAAGTATTCGCTTCCACTCCACCCATTTCAGGGGCATTCAACCGTCTGATTCCTCCACTTTCTCTCAAATAATGACTCGGCAAAAATGGGACGTATCCTCTTTGCATATCGATAAATATTTCTTTTGCATGCAACATCGACTGTGTGCCATAAACAAATTCGCCTTTTTCACATCTCGACGGGAAAAATTCGCTGAATCTATGCACACTCCCAAACGACCAACCGCCATCTTCTGAAATGCACCGCAAATTGATGCCGTTCATCTGCCACAACAACGTCAATCGCTCCCCCTCTAAAAATAGCAAACAGAGATTGCACTGGTTGCCCTCCCATAAAATGCGTGGTGGACTCATTGTATTTTGTTGTTTGTATTGGTAGATGATTTGTGTGCGAAACATTGACCGCAAGCTATAAAGCATATGTATTTTATCGTGTGTCGTCAAAATGGAAATGTCACTACAAGGCGAATTCCCCTGCAAAAGCGGAAGAGCCGTGCCACGATTCCCTTGTTGCAACAATAATTCTCTCGATCCCCACGCTGTTTTTGAAGTGCGGTAATAAAGTATGACGTGCGTTTCGCCCAATCTATGACAGAGGTATGGGAGCGTGGGGTTGGCAATGAATCGCTCGAAGAAAATCCCTTCTTGCCACACACCATCTCGGTATTCTGTGTAGAATAAAGCATCGACTCCAACGGTTTCAGTTGGTGTATGGTAGAGCATGTAACACGTTGTGTCGGTAGGAATCAGCGTGATTTTCCCTTGACCGAAATACTGTGGACGAAGCAAGCAAAGAGAATGACTCCAGTCGACTAAATTTGTCGTTGTTGCCACGTACAAATTGCCGTCATTTTTGTAATACGTCACATACGTCGTATCATGAAAATGCGACAGCGAGAATACACCGACGATTGCATTCGCCACGACTTGGAATGGCACAGCATGTTGCTGTTGCGAGTTTGCTTGGCTTTCATAGTAATACAACGTGTCGCCTTCTACGTAAAATACGTAAAACGCACCGTGGTCGGTACGTAAATATTTGATGTTTGCGTTTTGCATAAAAAATCCCCCTTCGAGTTGACTACATTTTTACATATCTACTATGTAGTATATGATAAAATCAATCAAAAAATGAAAGGGGTGATTTTCGACGATTTCAGACAAATTCACAAAATACAATATTGCTCAAATCCACACCCAATTTCGTCAAATACAGATGTGTTTCGCTCTCTTCTAGCAATCTTTTTGCCTTGCACCGCTCGATTTCTTCCTCAAAAACACTGTGAATTTCCTCACCAAACCGTTCTAAAAATTCAGCTCTCGCAATGCCCTCTGACTTACGTAGCCCCAAAAATAAAAATTCGCCCATTGCCTCTTTCTGTGAAATCGTCTCGACTTCTTCTTTTTTTTGTGCGGAGTCATTTTGCAAATACGACTGAAAATCACCTGTATTATGGAAGCGTTTCCCCTCAAAATACGAGTGAGCCAAAAGTCCAAACCCAAGGTATGGTGTCGTATTCCAGTAGGTGAGATTGTGTCGGCTATGCTTTCCTTTTTTTGCAAAATTAGAAATTTCATACTGCACGTAGCCATGTTGCGACAAGACTTCCACCGCAGTATGGTACAGCTTGCGGTCGAGATTTTCGTCTAGTTCTCTCAACTCGTCTTTCTCTAGTTTTTCAAAAAAAGGAGTGCCTTCTTCATAAATCAAGCTATACACAGAAATATGCTCTGGTGCTAGACCAATCGTATTTCCAAGTGTTGCCAGCCAAATTTCTTCTGTCTGGTTCGGCAATGCAAACATCAAGTCGACGTTGATATTTGAAAAGCCAACCCGCCTTGCAATGGCATAACTTTTTTGAAATTCTTCCACCGTATGGATTCTGCCAAGTGTCTGTAGCATTTCATTTTGCCATGCTTGCAGACCGATGCTCATGCGGTTGAAACCCATATCATAAAGGGCTTTTGCTTTTGTTTCGTCGAACGTTTTCGGATTGGCCTCAATCGTAATTTCAGCATTTTTTGATACTATATAGTTGTCAAAAATAGCGGACATGAGTGCTTGCAATTGTGCAACAGAAAGGAGTGTTGGTGTGCCTCCGCCGAAAAAAATCGTCTCAATGGTGTACGCTTGCACTTTACTAGCCGATGCAGAAATTTCCTCGACGAGTTTTTTTGTGTAGCGAGAGATGTCGTCATTTTCAGGCAGGAATGAGGGGAAGTCGCAATACAAGCATTTTTGTTTGCAAAATGGAATATGGATATAGAGTGAAAGTGATTTTTGTTTTTGCATTGTAAACTCCTTATACAGTGATGCTAATTAAATATTTCCTAAAATAAGGTGGCGGACATGTGAGCGGACGACCAAAGGTACACCCCTACATATTGATATTCCAAGCTAAATATTTCCTAAAACAAGGGGAGGACATGTGAGCGGGCGACCAAAGGTACGCCCCTACATATTGATATTTCAAGCTAAATATTTCCTAAAACAAGGGGTGAACATGTGAGCGGGCGACCAAAGGTACGCCCCTACATATTGATATTTCAAGCTAAATATTTCCTAAAATAAGGTGGTGACATGTGAGTGGACGACCAAAGGTACGCCCCTACATATTGATATTTCAAGCTAAATATTTCCTAAAATAAGGTGGAGACTTGTGAGAGG
>JAWXUZ010000004.1:0-53608 GCA_044425835.1 Bacillota bacterium
CGCTTATTTTATTTCGCCTTAAACGATCTCATTGAAAATAGAGGGCATATCGACTATGAGGGCGATGCATTTTTAGAATTTCAAACGTTATACGAAAACTGGGTTGAAGCACTTGAAACGGTTGGTATTTTGATGCCTTGTGAAGCGATAGAGAAATTCCAAAACATACTATGCAATCAAACGATGACGACTGCAAAAAAGAAAATTGCCCTCGAAAAAATCTTTGTCCTACCAAAGGATTCAGAACTACAAACACAATGCCGAGGTGTTTTGTCGTTGCTTTCTGGTGGAACTACAAAATTGAGTGTGATATTTCGTGACGGACAATTTAGAGAAGAAGAGATTGACAAAATTCGCTTGACCGATCGTTCTTTTGGTGTGCGAATTTCAGATTTGCAATTTCACTTTCTTGAAACAACGAAAGCCATTTTCGACTGGGGGAGAGTAGGGGAGTCATACCGAAAATTTCAGTCCATTTCTTTTGAAAAAGTTGACTCGTATACGAGACATTTTGAAGAATTGCAGATGCTCAAAACGTATATAGAAACACACGTAAAAAAAGAATATGGCACATTTTTTAGGAGTCATAAAATCGAAAATAATTACTGTGCGTATATGAATCGCAGTTTGTCGGGCAGCGGTTCACAAATCGTAGAAACCACTTGCACACAAGAAAATTTTTACCGATTTCTCAAGGAAAATTTACCGAAAACAAACACTGCTGAACACGACGAAATTATGCAAAAAATCAAGAAAAAAGAGTTTCTGCAAAAAGAATTTCTACAAGAGGACATTCCATTTGAAAAAAATTGGATAGAACTTTCGTATATGCTCGAGAGAATGGAACAATACCATTCCTTTTTGAATGAAACCGATGAGAACGGACGGTCGACAAAAGAGAAAATTCAAGATATTTTCATGATGGGTCTTTCACCAATTTCAGAAATGACGGTGCGTGAAGGCGGTTTGACACCTTGGATTGCGAAAGAATACCCAGAACCACAACGTCCTTGGACGTACAAAAAGCCGTCAGAGAAAAAACGAAGACAACGCCCACAAATTACAAAACGCAAAAACAAGTGCAAATATTTGCTCGGCGAACACGTCTTGCCACTCAATTCTCTACTCTATAATTACTATTTGGTGTTCAATGAACTCAATTCTTTGACCATCAACAAAAGACCGATTTCTGTTGAGTTGAAGCAAGATATCATTCGAGACGTATTCATGACTGGGCGAATCATATCAAAAACACTGTTGATGCAGTACTTGATCCAGAGAAAACTCATGGATCGACGTGGTGTGCTTGCAGGGTTTGATCAAGAATTTAAGACGAATTTGTGGATTTACCGTGCATTCCAAGTTATTTTGCGAATATCTTCAGAAGAATTTGCTACGAAATACGACATGATCGAAGACATTATTTTGTGGTGCACGCTCTGCAATCGTAGCCAGAACCATCTGTTGATTTTAGAAAATTACATCACCATGCAGTACGGTGCGGAACTCTCAAATCAGCAAATCAAAGAAATTATGAAACTAGAATTGTCAGGTTGGGGACAAGTCTCTAGGAAATTTTTGATGGAGTATACGATTCCAACGAAAGAAAAAAATGCAAAATCGCATACTATTATTGAAACCTTGTGGCATACGAACGAAACCACGACAAGTCTTGTGCGTTCAGAAACAAGTCTGATTACACAGTTGACGGAAGAAAACCACAAACTTTTCGATACAAATTCATACTTGCCAGAAGATATGCTCGATGAGTTTCCTGACACAGCACCTTTGAAAAAAAGTGTGTGGCAAGCCGTACAAATTGCATTGGAAGTCGAAAAAATCATGGGCAAACCACCCGAAAGAATCGTGTTTTCCGGAGAACGCCACTGGCAAAACCAATCGGTGATTGCAAGAAAAGAATTTTTACTGCACACGTATAAAAATACAGATGGGTTGACGGATAAAAATAATTTCTTAGAAGAAATCAGTGGATATTCCGATGGACAATTCAAAAATGATGTGCTGTTTTTGTACTATATGCAACACGGAAAATGTATGTATACCGGGAAGAAAATCGATCTCGAAGCTGCGTTACAAGAAAAAAAATACGTACTCGATGACATTGTGCCATACGATACGACACACGAAGATCACGTGTATAATAAAGTATTGGTGCAGAAAAAAGCAATTTCTTTGCAGTATCCACTCGACAAAACTGTACAAGAAAAACAGTCCGTTTTTTGGAAATTTTTGCGTACAGAAGGCTTGCTTGATTTTCGCAAATACGAGAAATTGACTGAAACGAAAATCACTTCACACGAAGAAAATCGATTCCTGCCAATTTCAGAAGTGCTGACGGCGGCACACTATATTTTGGAAGATATATTAAAAGATACGAAAATTACGTATTTACAGGCAGAAACAGTCGATTTGTTCGTAGAGGAATGTGCCTTGAAAATAGTAGAAAATCCAACAAATGCATTCCCGAAAGGAAAGCGAGCATATCTAAATTGTGTGACACTCGACGTTGTGGCAGAACGTTTGGATTGGAATATCGAAACGCATTTGCCTACAGTCAAAAAAATAATGCGAGAGACGAAAGGTCTTGTGACTCGTTACATACCGTCAATCTCATTTGTGGATACAAGGTATTTGCCATCAATTTATTTTGATGCACCAGAGGAATATATGTCCTTGGTAGAGCATAAAATAAAAAATAAGACTGTCAAAACAATTGAACATATAATACGTAGAAACTGCGAAGTTTTACAGTATTTGACGGAAGAAAAACAATTGGTAGAACCAAAAATTTTAATTGAACAAATAGACATCAATGCGTTATTTGAAGTAGATGAGACTCGCCTGTATATTACAGGGCGGACAGGAAATCGCTTAGAAGCAAGGAACGGAATGCCACTGTTTCTTTCAAAACCGAGTACGGAGTATATGCAAAAAGTCTATCAACATGTAAAGTCAAAATCAGTGATGGAACAAAAAAAATCTGGATTTACATCAGAAGACAATTTGAAATTATACGATGCCATTACAGAGAAATTTTACGATGGCGAACATGAATCAGACGGTGAGATGAATATATTTTCGATGGGACGAGGCAGTTTTCAAGCATTGGAGTTACAGGCACAATGTGAGTTTTTGTACCAATCGATTTTGTTATTCCAATGCACGACAATGAATAGTGATTTGCGATTGATTGGCGGAGCAAAAAATGCAGGGCGATTGCGTGTGCATTGCAACATTGAGAAAACAGAGAAACTATATTGGGTGCAACAGTCACATACAGGATTATTAGAAAGAAAGGTTGATTTGTCGAAAGTGAATTCATAAGAGTAAAAGAAATGAAAAGGAGGTTCTTTTCGGAGAAGTAAAAGTTCCCCCTTTTTTTTATTTTGACTAGTGTACGAAAGATGAGTATCTTTTCAAAATACATTATCATTATACATGAAAATCCCGAAAAAGAAAACATTTTTTTGAAAAAAAACAAAATCATAATATGAATGATGAATTGCCATAATATATACAAATCAAACAATTTTAACTATCATAAATAAAAAGTAAATGTTTCAAATGCATATATAAAAATATTTTTTTCTACTAAAAACATAATAATGCATATATCCAAAAACGAAATATATAAATATTTAGTCAGTTATTGTATGAAACGGATATGGTACGAAAAAGAGAAGATCTATACGTAGTGGGGGAGTGGGTTCTTTATATATAAATATTCGCAAAAGGAGACTTTTGCGAATATTTATAACCATATCAATGAGATTTGAAGCATACATCTCCAAATCTCATATATTTTGACTGAACTGCACAATTACGATTGGTATCCAGAATCTACCAATAACGGAATTTCTCCAATGGCTTCTCGTGCCAATTCATCACAACGTTCATTTTCTGGAATGTTTGCGTGACCTTTGACCCAATGGAATTTGACTTCGTGATATTCCAAAAGCTCAAGTAACAAAATCCATAAATCTACATTCAAAGCTTGGGACTTGTCGCTTTTTTTCCAACCTTGTTTTCTCCATTTGTATACCCATTCTTTTTCAATGGAATCAATGACGTACTTTGAATCACTATACAAATCCACATGGCACGGTGCTTTGAGTGCCTTAAGTCCTTCAATGACTGCCATCATTTCCATGCGGTTGTTTGTGGTCAATTCATATCCAGCGGACAATTCCTTCCGCATCTCTTTATAGAGCATCACCACACCGTATCCACCAGCCCCGGGATTTCCAGAACATGCACCATCTGTATAAATCACAACTGATTTCATTTGTCACCGCCTTTTTTTGCGATCACTCCACCAATGAACAAATCTTCTTGTGTCGTAATTTTTATGTTGGAATACGAACCGTAAATGACCTCGACATCAACCCCCATAAACTCCACCAAAGAAGCATCATCTGTTCCTGAAATGCCTTTTTCCTTTGCATTTTGATACGCACGGAGCAGTATGTCTTTTTGGAAAGTTTGTGGTGTTTGCACCAACCAAAGAGAATCTCTCTTCGGTGTAGATTCTACGAGACCTTTTTCGTTGCAAATTTTAATCGTATCTTTTGCAGGCACACCAACGACACAAGCACCCATTTTTTCTGCCGTAATGACAGAATTAGAAATGATTTTTTCTGATACAAATGGTCGTACACCGTCATGTACTAGTACAATTTCTGTTGATTCAGGCAAGACTTCTAAGCCACAAAATACGGAATCTTGTCGTTCGGCACCACCATTTACAACGGAAATGATTTTTTTCCACTGGTACTTTTCTTGCAGTTTAGAAAAATCTTCTTTCGTATCTTTGCCGATGACCAAAATAATCCCATCGACTTTTGAAGAATTTTCAAATTTGTCAATTGTGTGTGCGACAATTTCTTTTCCATTTAGAGAAATGAGTTGTTTGCACACATACGTTTTTGCATCGGCATTTTGTATTCTGCTGCCAATTCCGGCAGCGACAATAATTGCAATGCGTTTCATATGCAAAATATTTGTTTCATTTTTATCCATAGTATTCACCTAGTCTATATAAAACGTTGAAATTGAAAAGTTTTATAATTATTAAAAAGCAATTTTTACATCAATTTTGCGAAAATCATTCGCCCTGCTGCCGTTTGCAACACACTCGTCACGACTACATTTTTGTCTTCGCCGATATATTTATTTCCGCCATCAACAACGATCATCGTGCCATCATTTAGATATGCAACGCCTTGTCCCATTTCCTTGCCCATCTTCACAATCGTAACGAGCATTTCTTCGCCTGGTAATACAATCGGCTTGATTACATTTGCAAGTTCGTTGATATTTAGTATTTTCACACCTTGAAATTCCGCAACTTTATTCAAATTGAAATCGTTCGTTACCACAAAAGCGTCCATACTTTCTGCCATTTTGAGCAACATTGCATCGACTTCCATATGCTCTGGTGTGGTAAAATCCTTGATTTGCACAGGTACATTTCCTTGTTTTTGAATCTCGTTTAGAATGTCCAAACCTCGTCGCCCACGATTCCTCTTCAAATCATCTGAAGAATCTGCGATATGACGCAACTCATTGAGTACAAAATTCGGAATAATCAATTCGCCTTCGATAAATCCAGTGCCTAAAATATCTAAAATTCGCCCATCAATGATGACACTCGTATCTAAAATTTTAGGACAACCATATACAACTGATTTCGCACCTGTCGGTTGCGACAATATTGGCAACAACAGTTTTTGCAATCCTTTGATGTTGAGTTCGTCCGTTTTCCTTGTTGCCACACGAATGCCGAGAAAACAAAGAATAATGTTCAAAAATACAGTGAGTACCGTACCGATGACGCCCAAATCACGAAAGGCAATGCCAATCAAATTGGCAACGATCAGACCTATCGTTGCACCAAGCAGTGCAAAAGCCAATTCTTTCAAGTTCATTTTGAGCAAGCGTTCTTCAATTTTCGACAATAGTTTGAATATCAATTCAGTAAAAAATGTACCGAGTATAATGTAAAAAATAAGTCCGATAAGAAAAGATAAAATAATAGGTACATACAACTCCACTTCAAATGATAGGTGGAATACTGGAGAAAATAAAATCACATGTAACACAACATAACTAAGAAGAGCAACCAAAATACTGACAATGACTCTGACTAACGTTTTCATTTTTTCACCTCCTTCGATTAAAATAGTTGACAAAAGGGTATCTTTATTAGACTTTCAAAAACCAGATTATGCACCATAAATTGAAACCCAATCAATCCTGCAAATAATCTCTGCGAAAGTCTATCATACCCCTTCATAGAATTGTACCAAAAATTCCAAGTTTTTGCAAGCCAGAGTTTTATATTTTTAGCAAAGCTTAATAATTCTTTTTCATATCTATTGATAAAGACGTGTATTTCATAAAATTGATAAACTAACAGATAGAAACGATTCCAAAAAAAGATAATTTTCTAATTGAATTTTTATGTGATTTCATATTGCAAAGTTTTAGAAAGTTTGGTATTATTGTACTATGAGATTTAAGAAATCATATACTTTTTGAGTCAAGGAGGCATTTTCAATGGCATATAAAATTTTTAGCGACAGTGCGTGTGATTTATCAGATGATATTTTGCAAGCAAATGATATTCCAATCATCCCCTACTACGTTTCACTCGACCATGAGACATACTATAAAGAACGTAGTGAAATTTCACTCGAAAAATATTATGAAGGATTGGCAAAACTTGAAGCACTCCATCAATATCCAAAAACGTCACTACCTGCCGTGCAAGATTTTATTGATGCATTTCGTGCAACATTAGAAGCAGAAGAAGACGTTTTGTGTATTATGATTTCAAGTCATTTTAGCAGTTCAATACAATCAGCAATGACTGCAAAAGAAATTTTAAACGAGGAATTTCCAAATCGTACCATCGAAATCATCAGTGCAGGTGCTGCGACTGGATTGCAAGGATTGATTGTTCTAGAAGCAATCAAACTGAAAGAAAAAGGTGCAACCCTAAAAGAAGTGATTTCCTATATTACTGTAGCCAAAGACAATGGACGCATTCATTTTATGGTTGGCGACTTGGGTTATCTACAAAATGGCGGACGTTTGAGCAAAGCAGCCGCAATTTCAGGTGGCGTTTTGAAAATCAAGCCACTCGTTGTATTAAAAGATGGCAAAGTATCGCCTTTTGATATTGCAAGAAGCAAGAAAAAAGCTGTGACAAAAATCATAGATACTACAAAAAAATACTTCGCTACGACAGGAGAATCGATGTCAGAATATCTCTGTGCCACAGGATATACAGATGATGTCGAAGATTCAATTGCACTTGCAAACCTAGTAAAAGAGCAATTGCCGGAATTGGATTTTCAGTTTCATTTTCGTATCGGAGCTACCATTGGTTCGCATACAGGCCCTGGTACATTAGGGCTTGCAGTACTAAAAAAATCTGAACTCACAACGTTTTAAAGTAAAAAATAAAAACGAAATCCTATTATTAGAATTTCGTTTTTATTTTTTACTTTAGTTAGTTTTAACTAATAATTAGTTAGTTACAACTAAATTTCATCAAACAATGCCTTCGCAAATGATGTTGCATCGAAAGTCTGTAAATCTTTTACACCCTCCCCTACTCCAATATAACGCACTGGAATCGAAAGTTCATTTTTAATGGCAATGACGATGCCACCTTTTGCTGTTCCATCGAGTTTTGTCAAAATGATTCCTGTAATCTCTGCCACTTCTTGGAACATTTTCGCTTGTTGCAAAGCATTTTGTCCCGTCGTTGCATCGAGTACGAGATACGTTTCTTTATGAGCCTCTGGGTATTCACGTTGAATGATTTTGTAAATTTTACGCAATTCTTCCATGAGATTTTTTTTGTTATGCAATCTCCCTGCTGTATCACAAATCAAGAGATCGGTTTTTTCTGATTTTGCCCGATGCACTGCATCAAACACAACAGCTGCAGGATCAGATTGTTCGGCCTGTTTCACTACAGGAATTCCAGAACGAGTCCCCCACACTTCGAGTTGGTCAATCGCAGCCGCACGAAACGTATCCGCAGCAGCCAGCAGTATTGATTTCCCGCTTTCTTTGTGTAGGCTTGCAAGTTTTCCGATGGTCGTCGTTTTTCCGACACCATTGACACCGATGACCAGAAGCACAGACGGAGACGGCAAATGTTCAGGTGCATCATCGACCATAATTTGAGAAATTTCATCAGCCAATAATTGCTTGATGTCATTGGGATCGGTCAGATTGCCTTTCTTGACACGCTTACGTAGATTTTCGACAATCATCATCGTCGTTTCTACACCGATATCCGCCATGATGAGCAATTCTTCCAATTCCTCGAACAAATCTTCGTCAATTTTTTTGAAAGCACCGAGCAAAGAATCGACACCACCCAAGATATTTTTTCTCGTTTTGTCGAGACCGCTTTTTAATTTTGCGAAGAAACCTAATTTTTTTTCAGGTTCTGTTACAGTTTCAGTTGGTGTAGTTTCAGCTACTTCGACTACTTCTGGTATTGTTTCTATTTCCACTGTCTCCACAGCTACAGTTTCAGCTGATACAGTCTCGACTACTTCAACTACTTCTGGAGCTGTTTCTGTTTCTGCTGTCTCCACAGCAACCGCTTCTTCTTCAGCTGCAGTTTCAGCTGATACAGCCTCGACTACGTCAGCTACTTCTGGAGCTGTTTCTGTTTCCTCTGTCTCTACAACAACTACTACTTCTTCAACTACTTCTGTCTCACCCTCAAAATCTTTTTCTGATACCAAGTCCACTTCTACTGATTCTGTCACGACTTCTCGTGTCGTCCTCGGATCAATTTCAAATCCAAATTTATCTGGTGTTTCATCTAGCAATTCCACAGACTCCTCGTTTGTGACTTCGATTCCGTCCAACAATTCGTATTCCCCTTCTGGAACTTGTGGTTTTGGTGGCGGTGCTTCTTCTTGCGGTTTCTTTTTCAAAAAATCAAATAAACCCATATTCTTCCCCCCCTTTTTCATCACGCTTCTTCTGTAAAGTCAACGGAAACTAATTTCGAAACACCCTTCTCTTCCATCGTCACACCGTACAATCTATCGGAATATTCCATCGTTCCCTTTCGATGTGTGATGACAATAAATTGTGTATGCTCTGAAAATTTTTTGAGGTATTTCCCATAACGCACGACATTTGAATCATCGAGTGCTGCCTCGATTTCATCGAGTACACAAAATGGCGATGGCTTCATACGCAAAATACCAAACAATATGGAGATTGCTGTCAAAGCACGTTCTCCCCCTGACAATAACTGCATGTTTTGGAGGTTTTTCCCTGGTGGCCTTGCAATGATTTCGATGTTGGATTCCAAAATACTTTCGCCCTCTACGAGTTGCAAATGTCCTGTGCCACCCCCGAACATTTCCTTGAATACAAGGCTGAAATTTTCAGAAATAGCGGCGAACTGTTCACGGAATTGTGTCTCCATGAGTTGTGACAACTCATCAATGATGCCACGCAATTTCGCTTCACCCTCTAAAATATCACTTCGTTGTTGAGATAAAAACGTAAAACGCTCGTTGACTTCTTTGTATTGATCCAAAGCCCCGACATTGACTTCGCCAAGAGATTTCAACTTCACACGCAATTCTTGTGGTGTTTCTTCTGGTGCAACGACGCCTTCGCCAAAATATTCTTGTGCCATACGAGGTGTCAATTCGTATTCGCTCCAAAGGGCATTGACCATACGTTGTTGATTTTCCAACATTTTCTCTTGTTGAATTTGGAAACGTGTCAACTCTTGTTGGAGCAAAAGTCCTGTCGCACGTTTTTCTTCTAACTGTTCATTGATTTTGTCGATTTCTTTCTTGCAAACTTCCCTTTTTTCTAATAATTGTTCCAATGAAGCTTTGAGTTCTTCCATTTGCGACTCTAAGACCTTGGCTTCTTCAATCAATTGTTGTTGTTCCTCTTGTTTTTCTTTGCGTTCCATTTCGAGTGCCACGCTATCTTCAATCAAATCGTCTTTTTCTTCAGATAAAATTTCATATTCATCAGATAGACGCAAGATGTCTTGTTGCATATGTTCCAAATCACGATCGATTCCCGAAAGTTCCACACGCAAAGCAGTGATTTCTTCAAGCATTTTGCCGAGTTGATCTTTCTCAGTCGAAAGTGATTCTTGTGTTTGAGAAAGCTCTTCATTGATAGACTGCACCAGAGTTTCGCTATCCAAAAGTGCTTTTTCAAACGAAACAATTTCTTTTTCGATGCGTTCTTTGTCTTGTTGGCACTGCACTTGTTCTTCTTCGCAGAGAATGAGTTGTTCTTGCAGTTGCTCTACATCGGAAATGGCTTGTGATTTTTCATGCTTTAGTCTTGCAAGTTCCAATTCTTTTTGTTGCTGTTTCGTTTTTTGCAACGATAAATTTTCATCGAGTTCTGCAAGCGTGGTTTTCCAATTTGTTTGTATCGATTTCCAATGTTCCATTTCTTGCGTATGCGATTGCAATTCTTTTTTTAGACTTTCAATTTCGCTTGCACGTCCTAGAATGTGGAGTGCATTATTTTTTCTCGAACCACCTGTCATGGCACCGCCGACGTGAAACAATTCACCGCCTACAGTCACCATACGGTATTGTTGATCGTATTTTTTTCCTATAGAAATGGCAATATCTGGTGATTCCACTAAGAGTGTACGCCCGAGTAACGATTTCACGATGTTGGCATATTTCGGATCGTGTGTCACAAATTTCGATGCCAGTCCAAGCACACCATTTTCCTTGAAAATAGGCAAATTGTCAGGAATTTCTTTGCCCTTCACCGTAGAAATTGGCAAGAACGTCGCTGTTCCCCATTTCCTTTCTTTGAGTAGCATGATGGCACGCTTGGCATCTTCTGCCGTTTCTGTTACGACGTTTTGAATTGCTCCGCCAAGAGCCACTTCCATCGCCGTCTCATACCGTGAATCGGTCTGAACGAGTTGCCCCAAAGCACCTAATATCCCTTGATTCTGACGGTTTTTCATGTTCAAAAGATTTTTGACACTATATACAAACCCCTCATTGGCTTGCTCCATTTCTTCCAACAACTTAATGCGTGATGCTGTGGAAACCGAAAGTTGATCTGCTTCGATTAATTTTTGAGTAGATTCGTCTTTTTGGATTTCCAAATCATTTTTTTCTTGCTCTAGTGAAGCTGACTCTTGCATAATTTCTTGCACTTCCGCCATTGCTGTCTCGATATTTTTATCGATGACTTGTTGGTGGATTTCTTGTTGGTGTTTTCTGGCTTCCAAAACGACACCTGAATCTTTGAGTTGTTCCATTTTTTGGTCGAACTGTTCAAGCACAGCTTCATTTTTAGAGATATTCCCTTTCATGACTGTCGTTTGTTGGTGTTGGTCGAAAATTTGATTTCTAAAATTTTCAAACCTAGATTCACCAGAAGAAAGCGTCTGATTTAAAGTATCATACGCCGACTCTTTTTCTTGTAATATATTGTTTTTTTCATCTTGTTCTGTCTTTGCTAAAAATGCTCGTTGCTCCAAAACTTTTTTGCTGTTTAGAGTCGATTCCATTTTTTCATTTTTTAAAGAAATGTCTTGTAAAATTCTATTTTTATCTGACAAAGTGTGATTTTCTTCTTGTTCTTTGAGTTTGACCTCACCTGTTTTTCGCTCACGTTCCGTTGAAAGTGTAGTGATTTCTTCGTTCGTTTGCTGTATGGAATCCTCGACTGCACCGAGCGTTGTTTGTTGCTCCGATGACATGGTTTTTATAGAAGCAATATCCGTTTCCCAAATCTGAACGTCTTCTTGACAGTTTCGTTGTTTATCCTCATTTTCTGCCATATCCAAATCGTGTTGCACCAAAGCTTCACTATAAGAAATGACCTCTGCACGTTTCAAAAGTTCACGCAGTTCAAGGTATTCTTTTGCCACTTCGCTTTGTTTTTTCAGCGGTTCTAGTTGCAATTCAAGTTCTGTAATGATGTCATTGACACGAATGAGATTTTGCTGTTCTTTCTCTAGTTTATTCAAAGAATCTTGGCGACGCATTTTATATTTGACAATGCCTGTGGCTTCTTCAAATATTTTTCTGCGTTCCTCACCCTTGGCATTTAACATACGGTCAATTTGCCCTTGCGAAATGATGGAATACCCTTCTCGACCGATCCCCGTATCCATAAATAATTCTTGAACGTCTTTGAGTCGACACTGTGTCCCATTGATGCGATATTCACTTTCGCCCGAACGAAATACACGTCTTGCAATTTTCACCTCAGTATATTCAATGGGCAATTTTTCATCTTGGTTATCGATTGTAATTGCCACTTCTGCAAAACCGAGTGCTTTTCTCGTTTCTGTACCAATGAAAATGACATCTTCCATCTTGTCACCACGGAGATTTTTTGCACGTTGCTCACCCAAAACCCAACGAATGGCATCGGAAATGTTACTTTTCCCACTTCCATTTGGGCCAACAACGGCAGTCACTCCCGGTGTAAATTCTAATTTAATTTTTTCAGGAAATGACTTAAATCCCTGTAAATCGATTTGTTTTAAATACATAATTCACCTATGAAACTTTTTCATTTTATTGTATTTTTATTATTGAAAAGAATGGAATTTCCCACCAACGACACCGATAACGACTTTCCCGAACACTTTTTCATTTTCAAATGGTGAAAATTTCGCTTTTGACACGAATTGTAAGGGGTCGATTTTGTACTCCGTTTTCGTATTGACAATGATAAAATCAGCATCTTTTCCTTTATAAATTGCACCTTTGTCTAGCAATTTCAAAATACGAGCCGGAGTGGAAGACGTAAGTTCCACCAAACGTTCGAGCGTAATAATTTCTTTTTTCACGAGATGTGTATAACACAAAGGCAGTAGCGTTTCCAGTGAAGAAACACCATAGACTGCTTGGTCGAAAATCATATCTTTGTCACGATAAGAAGACGGACTATGACTAGAGGAAATGACATCGATTGTGCCATCAGCAAGCCCTTCAAGAATCGCCTCTACATCATCTTGTGTACGCAGTGGCGGATTGACTTTCATCAAAGTATTGTAATCTCCGACGGCATCTTCTGTCAGTAAAAAATAATGCGGAGACGTTTCCGCTGTGACTTGCAAACCTCTTTTTTTCGCTTCACGAACAATTTGTACAGAAGCCCTTGTGCTGATATGAGAAATGTGCAGTCTTGTGCCTGTTTCTTGTGCCAACACGACATTTCGAGCCACGATGGTTTCTTCTGCCGATTTTGGCATACCAATCAAACCGAGTTTCGTTGCCATATATCCAGCGTTGATGACCCCTTTTCCAGAGAGATTGCGATCTTCACAATGTGTCACAACAGGCAAATCAAACATTTTTGCATATAACATGATATTACGCAACAAGCTTGCATTTTCAATAGAGCAATCACCATCAGAAATAGCAGTAATTCCAGCAGCAAACATCTCACCAATTTCGCCCATCTCAATGCCTTTGCAACCAATTGACATACTGCCATATGGATATAAATTCACAATAGAGGAATGTTTCGATTTCGAGACAATGTACTCCACGACCGTTTTGTTGTCAACGGTAGGATTCGTATTGGGTTGCGAAGTAATCGAAGTAAAACCACCACGCAGAGCCGCTTGGGAAATCGTTTCAATACGCTCAATATTTTCAAAACCTGGATCACAAATATTGCAGTGCATATCAATCATACCCGGCATCAAAAGATTGCTTTCGACTTCAATTGTTTTTGCTGATTCAACAAACAAATTGACACCGATATCTTTGATGACACCATTTTCCACGTACAAATCTTGAAGTATATTTGGATCAATATTTGGAGAAATGATCGAACAATTTTTATATAAAATTTTCACCACGTAACACCCCCTAACTGACTCAAAGAATAAAGCATTGCCATACGCACCGCCACACTATTGGATACTTGGTCATTGACGATACATTGCGGACTTTTCATGACTTCTGCTGAAATTTCGATACCTCGACGAACAGGACCTGGATGCATCACAATGGCATCTTTTTTTGCATATCGCATGAGTGCTTCATCGATTCTAAAGAAATTTTTATACTCCGCCATAGACGGAATGAGATCCTTATTTTGGCTGTCTGTATGTACACGAGACGTCAAAACGACATCGGCATTATTGACCGCTTCCCTTGCATCGTAAAATACTTCGACACCCATTTTTTCAATTTCATATGGCAACAAAGTCGATGGGCCAGACGCACGAATTTCTGCCCCCAACTTCCCTAACGCCCATATGTTGCTCTTCGATACACGGCTATGGGCAATGTCACCTATAACAGCCACTTTCAAACCTTCAAAATCCTTTTTCTGCTCTTGTATTGTCAACATATCGAGGAGCGATTGCCCTGGATTTTCATTGAAACCGTCCCCCGCATTGATGACAGACGCTTTGACATTTTTTGCGAGCAAATTCGGGGCACCCGCCATAGGATGACGCAAAATAATGAAATCTGCCCCCATTTGATCGACGAGTTCTCCTGTATCTTGCAATTCACTGATGTCTTTGCTGAGCAGTGAATTTGTCATATCAATGACATTGGCACTGAGATGACGAGCCGCCATTTCAAAAGAGAGTTTCCCTCTTGCACTTGTTTCGTAAAATAACATAACGACTGTTTTCCCTTGTAGATGTGGTGCTGTTTTCGTTGGCTGTCCAAGTATATACTTCATTGTTTTCACAGTCGTCAATACATTTAAAATTTCTTCAGCTGTCATATCGTAAATTCCGAATAAATCCATTTTATGTCTTCCCAAAACTACTGATTCTGTCATTTGTACACCTCCTAAATTTTATGTTTGAACGCCATTGATTGTTATTTTTAGCCATTCGGATCGAGTCTTGCAAGTATTTTATGAAAACTTTCAGGCACAGGTGCTTCAAATTCCATATATTCTCCTGTGCGTGGATGAACAAAACCTAGTACTTTCGCATGTAGAGCTTGCCCTTCTATCTTGAAGGGTTGTTTTTTCGGTCCATAGACGAGGTCTCCGAGTAGTGGATGACCGATGTAGGTCATATGCACACGAATTTGATGTGTCCGCCCTGTTTCTAGTTGTGCCTCTATGAGAGTAAATTGATTGAGTCGCTTCAAAACGGTATAATGCGTCACAGCGTGTTTGCTATGTTTTTTTGTGACTGCCATCTTTTTTCTATCGTTTGGATTTCGACCAATTGCTTCGCTAACGGTACCTGAATCTTCAGAAAATCCATTGAATACAACAGCGACATATTTCCTTGTGATGGTATGTTTTGCGAGTTGTTCTGCAAGAGATTGGTGCGTTTTGTCATTTTTGGCGACCATCAATATACCCGAAGTATCTTTGTCAATGCGATGAACGATGCCCGGTCGAATCGCCCCATTAATGCCCGACAGACCGTCTTTGCAATGAAATAACAATGCATTGACGAGCGTTCCACTGTAGTGTCCGGGGGCTGGATGGACGACCATGCCTTTTGCTTTGTTTACTACAATGACATCATCATCTTCATAAAGTATATCGAGCAGAATATCTTCTGCTTCAATTTCTATTGGCACACTTTCTGGAATTTCTACAGAAATGATGTCGTTTGCACGCAATTTGTAGTTGGACTTACAGGGTTTTCCATGGATTAAGATATGCGATTCGTCAATCAGTTTTTGCACACCACTACGAGAAACGTCTTCGAGTGATTCTGCCAAAAACACATCGATTCGAGTGCCGATATCTTCTTGTTCAATTATAATTGTGATCTGTTCCATTCGATTTTTCCTCTTCTTTTTCAGTTGGTACTTCTTCGGTTTCTGCCTCTTCAGCTTTTTTCTTTAGTTGCTACTTATTTAGTTTCCGCTTCTTCAACATCTGCCTCTTCAGTTTTCACTTCTTCAGCTTCTACTTTTTAACTTCTACTTCTTCAGCTTCTACTTCTTCAGCTTCTACTTCTTCAGCTTCTGCTTCTTCAGCTTTTACTTCTTCAGTTGCTAGTTCTTCCGCTTCTACTTCTTCAGCTTCTGCTTCCCCAGTTTCCACTTCTTCAGCTTTTACTTCTTTAGCTTCAGTTTCTACTTCCTCAGGCTCTTTGATTACAAATAAAATGAGAAATGATAATACCGTCACACCGCAGACCACGAAAATATCTGCAAAATTAAACACGGGAAACGTGAAAAATTCAAATTCAAAAAAATCAACGACATATCCACGAAAAATACGATCAATGATATTGCCGATTGCTCCAGCGAATATAAATGCCATACAATGTTTCACGAGACGGTATTCGCTACCGTCAGGCAATTTCACATAGTAAATCAGCATGGCAAGAGAAATTAAGATAGTCAAACAGAGTATAAATCCAAGTTTCCCAGATAGCATGCCAAATGCCACACCTCGATTTTCAACGAAAGTCAGTCGCACCAGATGTGGTATGAATCCCGTGGTATGAATCGGTTTGAGATGCACCAAAGCGAGATATTTTGTATACTGGTCAACTGCAATCAAAACAATTGCAATGACAAAATGTAGAAGTGCTAAAGTTTTTTTAGATATCGGTTCTTTTGTTGCATTTTCCATAAATTCATCTCTTTCTGCTATGTGGTACAACGTGAAAAACGGCGGAAGCAAAATCCGCCCCTACCGCTCTTGTTGGGCGATATTAACCAAACGTTGAACTGTTTTTCTAACATCGCATTTTTATTCTTTACTTTCTTTTTTTTGTGACACATCTTTCAAATGAACTTCTTTTTGTGGCTGATTTTCTTTTTCAGCAATGATTTCATTTTTATCAAGCAATTCAATTTCAGCATATAAAAGCAATTTCACTCTCGTACGCATCAATTCATATCTGCTTTCAAGCGTTGCAATTTGTTGAGACAATTCAGCATATTTTTCTCTTGCATTATGCAACATTGTCGACGCTTCTAGTTTTGCACTTTCTACGATTTGTGTACCTTGTTTCACCGCAAGCGTTTTCGTTTCGTGTGCCGTTTCTTCTGCAAGCAATAATGTTTTTTCGAGAATTTCTTGCAACCCGACACTAGCTGTTTGCATAGCTTGTGCAGATTCAGCTGGTGCAGTTTTCGTTATACCTGCCACAAGCGAAGGGTCTGCTTGTATATTTTTTGCCATGGTATACAACTTATCGTAATCCTCTAAAATATCATCTAAAAAACTATCGACTTCTTCTGGAGAATACCCCCCTTGTACTTTTTTAAACGTTTTTGTTTCAATGTCATTTGGCGTAATCACAAATTACACACCTCCTACTAAATATAAATATGAATTTCCAACACTATGCGGTCTTTTTTTGTCATTCCGCCAATTTCACCGACACGAAAGCGTCCGTATTTTCTAGCCGAAACCATGTCGCCTTCTTTGAGTTGGAAAGAAGTGTTCGTCACAACTTCCCAATTTACGTTGACTTTTTCTTTTTTAATGAGTTCTTGCGAAACTCCACGAGAAACTTGCAACACACTTGATATAATGCCGTCCAAACGCAGTGATGAAACGGTAATCCGTTTTTGTTTGGTTGGTTTTTGCGTTTCTGTTCCATGCTGCGATAGTTCTACAACTTCCACTTTGACATTCGTTTTTGAAACTTGTATGAGTTGCGACTCGATATAGTCTGCAATCGTATCATCTACAAAACAAACTGCACCATCTTCATTGACAACGATATCCCCGATAAATGCCCGCTCTATGCCAAGCCCCAAAATCGACCCCAAATAATCTCTGTGAGATAAATCGGCTTGTCCGAATTTTTTATGCTTTCTCGATATCGAAAGCGTGACAATCGGAAATCGCACCAACTCTTCTTCGTACGTCTTCGGAAAAAATCCAAGTCGCATACGCTCTGCCTCTTCTATACCGCCAAACGCACGGACAAAAACGTCTTCTGCATTTGAAAATGCCATCTCATACTTCATGCATTTTGCTCGATCTATAAATTGCGTAAACTTAGGCGAGCGATGTTTTTGTGCCAAAATGCTCTGGTCGAATACTTTTGCAAAGAGTAATTTTTCATCTTCATTGATAATCCCAAGACCTCGCATCATACTTTGTTTATTCAAAATAATCTCCTTAAAACACCATATATATTGCACTTTGTAGAAATTGCTTGATAAGAGAAAGCAGTATCAACGCAATGATCGGCGAAAAATCAAGCATCATTCCTCGACCAAGCGGTGAATTTTCAAGCATTTTTCGACAGGGCATCAATATCGGGTCAGTCAAGGAATGTAGCATTCCCACCAATGCATTTTCTCTGCCAATCGGCAACCAAGATAGTAAAATCGTTGCAAAAATCAACATTTCTACCACTCGAAAAAACATATCTACTGCATTGAGTAGTAATATTTGCATCGTTCCCATTGCAACACCTCCTTATCGATTGCTCGTATTTGACCAAGGTGGTGATGCATAACTTTTTGATTTCACTTCTTTTCTCACATCTGGAGCAATGTCAATATTTGGCGGTGCAAATAAAATAATGTGCGTCGCAACTCTTTCTAACGTGCCATCCAATGCAAATGCTGCACCGCATAAAAAATCCATGATTCTTTGTGCCGTTGGAAATTCCACATCTTCCAAATTGACAATGACAGGCTTGTGATTTCTAATATCTTCACAGATACTTCTTGCTTCATCAAAAGAATTGAGTCTTGCAATTCTAATTTGCGTGCGTGAAAAATCATGCACTTGTCCAACACCTCGTTGTTGCGGTGTTGCTGGCAGTTGTCTTTTGTGTGAATCATAATCAAGCTCACGAGATTTTTTACGTTCAGGTACTTCACGCAAACCATAAATTGGTGGTTGTTGCTGCGATCTTGATTCTACTCTATGTGACGGCTCATACTCATCATAATCATCTTCGTAATCATCATCATATTCGTCATCTTCGTCATAGTCTCTCGTCATAATATCCATTAAATTGAATTTTTTCATACCTCTTAACTTATTAAACACAATTTTACCCTCCAATAACTGTTTGTCGCTATTATTTCTATTCATTTTTGCTGGTTACGTTCTTACACCAAAAACCCCCGTACCAACTCTTACAATCGTTGCACCTTCCTCAATGGCAACCAAGTAATCATTCGACATACCCATCGAAAGCTCGCTCATGGCGATACCCTCAATCTGTTTCTCATTAAGTGCCATAAGCAATTGCCTCATTGCTTGGAAATAAATCCGATTATCTTCCGGATTTTCTACCATAGGGGCAACTGTCATCAACCCTTTTACCTCAATATGCTTCATGAGTGAAATTTCACGAACCAAAGGCTCTACATTCTCGGGAAGAACGCCAAATTTACTCAATTCTCTTGCCATATTGACCTCAATCAAAATAGGAGTTGTGATTTCTTTTTGTTTTGATTGCCTCTCAATTTCCGAAGCCAATTTGAAAGAATCCACAGAATGAATCAAATCCACTTTGCCTACAACTTGCTTGACTTTGTTTGTTTGCAAGTGACCAATGAAGTGCCAATGAATTTTGTTTTTTTGACTTTCATCAGCCTCTGCCTCTGCTTCCGCTTCTGGAACTTCTTCTGAAAACAAAGCGTATTTTTTCGTTAGTTCTTGCACCTTGTTTTCTCCAAAATAATAAATTCCAGAATCAATCGCTTCTTTCATTCTTTCCTCTGGTTGTGTTTTGCTCACAGCCAAAAGTAGTACATCGTCGACGGTTCTACCTTTTATTTTTCCAACTGTTTCTTGGATTTTATTTTGAATTTCTTTTAAGTTTTCCGAAATCAAGTAGTATCACCCCCCTATCATATTAATTTTATTGATGTGTGTTAAATATATAAACTCTACGGAGTAAATATTGTGTTAATATAGTGTATCGCCTTCCGCTACATTTTTTGCGTCTGATACGATTGTATCAAACATTTGTAGACCATACGTTGTGCCAGAGCGGACAATTGCATATTCTTTATTTTGTTCAAGAATCTCAATCGAAGTAAATTTTGCAACGGCACTATTTGCTAGGTATACACCAGACATCGGTTTTAGTGCAGAAATTGTATGTTCGGTAAATGCCATTCCTTCTTCTGCATTTGAAAATGAAGAGGACATCACCAAAATCACATCGCCCAATTTGACATCATTTGTTTGCTCAATGTAGTAATGCGTTGGGCTACTCGTAATGACTGAAACAGGTACAAATTTCCTTTCCAAGTCAGACTGTAAATACACACCTTGCGAGCGATTTTCTTCCACCAAAGAAGCGTAAGGAATTTCAATCAAAGATTTTTCAATCAAAGCACTTTGTGGCACTTTGAGTCCAGAAGTCACATTCATTTCAGTATAAATCTTCACGAGTCGTTCATTCATAAATGTGTCGATGTGTTCATACGTAGAAAAGACCACCTTACTTTCCGCTTCCCCTTGTGTAATACTTACAATCCTTGCTGAAAGTTCGATGCGAGTATCGCTCTGCCCTGTCCCTATGCCAATTGTTTTGATGCTATTGACTTTCCAATCTAGTATCTTTGTATTTGGCAAGTAGGAAACGATATACCATTGGTTGTTGGCAACGACTTTTATAACCGGTTCTTCTTCTGTAACGAGTTGATTTCTTGATAGTGTTTCAATCGTAGATTTCCCGATTTGTGCTTGCTTGATTTCAGATACAGTAGATGGTGTCAGCACTTCTTCTAAATTGTCATACGAAAGTGAAATAATTCCGCTGTGCGGTGTTGCAACACTCGTCATATTTTCTGCAAGTTGTGCTTCGTATCTGAATTTTTCATCTGTCAATTGCGACAAACTATCTACATCTTCTGTCAACCAAATTTGATTTCGCTGATTCATAGAAGATTGCAAGCGAGATTTCAAATCGTGTACAGCCGTCATGGACTCGTCCATTAGGAGTTGTACGTTGTTATTGACCAATTTTTGAATCGTATCGTTCAAACGAGCAACGTCCTCTGAATAAATGGAAATGTCCATACGATTTTTTTGATTATTTAAAATATTTTGGTCAATCTCCTCAAGTTTTTCTTCGATGTATTGCGTCGTATCTGTATCAGAAATGACTGCAACGACAGAGTTTTTTGAAACACGATCCCCCTCAGAAAATACGTACTGCACATGACCTTCACTCGGAGATGGAAGCAGATATTCTTCACGCACGATCAAACCGTCGTACTCTTGCAAAACATCTAAGTTTCCAACGAGTACTGTTTCTGTGCCAACCTCATTCCGTCCTGTTGCCATTGTAATCAACTGTCCCGACAAATAAAATCCAATCATCATAAATACAAAAACGGGCAACAACTTCGATTGGCGTGGCGGATTCCTTCTTTTTTTCTGATTGCCTCGCTCTTGCGTGGAAGTTCTTTGAGGTTCCGAAGTTCGATTCGGCACCTCACGTCTTGTTTGATTTTTTGGCATTGCCTCTTTTGGGCGTGACCTACCCGTAGATTGTTGCTGTTGCGTTCTTCTTTTTTGTTTTTTTGTGTATGAGGAATTTTTTTTCACAGAACTCTCCTTACATGGTACAGATTCACAAAAGAAAATATTGGGAACCCATCTTAAAAAATCAATGATAGACGCACCTTTTCAAACAAAGAAACATCGGAACTGCCTTTTGAAATTTACACGTTTAACAAATCGGATAAATTTCAGAAATATTTCCGCAGTTTCACAGTGGCATATCTGTTTCATTTTTAGATTTTGTATTATTTTACCATGAAAAAATGAGTTTGTCCACATCTAACCGCACGAAAAAAAAGTTCAAAAAAATACAAAATACGTTTCAATATGGCAAAATCTGAAAAATGAAATAATTTTAATCACATTTATTTTATAATATATGTGCATGTTTTTCTAAAAACCATAAATTTTTTAAGGATATCTATAAAAATTTGGTTTTTCACAGAACATACATAATTCTACAAAAAAGTATAACAAATATTTTGTAGAATTTAGATGTATGCTTGTAAAAAAACTATATTTTTTGTAGGATACTGACATAAAACGAAAAAATTAAGAACATACGTTCGTCATTTTGTCGTTTTCAAACGTTAATTTATTTTGAAAGTGCTTGCAAACGTTCTTCAACTTGTTTTAACATTTCACGATATTTGTCTTCTTTCGCTTTTTCTTCATCGATAACCGATTGAGGTGCTTTGGCAACGAAACCTTGGTTCGCTAATTTTTTCTCTACTCTCTCAATTTCTTTTTGTAAAGTTTCTTTTTCTTTCGAGAGACGGGCAATTTCTTTTTCAAAATCAATTAAATCTGCAAGTGGCATATAAATCGTTGCATTTTTGATTACGACAGAAACGGCATCTTTTCCGATGTTTTCAGTCATTTCTTGAATCATTACTTCACTGGCATAGCCAAGCGTTTTAAAGAATGTCAAGGAGTTTTCAAAAGTAGCACGCAATTCTTGATTGTCAGACACCACATAGACTTGTACTTTTTTTGATGGCACAACGTTCATTTCTGCACGAACATTTCTGATATTTCTGACGGCTTCTTTGATGGTGTCGATTTCACCCTCTTGCGTTTTGAAATTCCATTCTTCTTTGTATACAGGAAATGCTGACGTCATAATTGTTTCTTCGCTATCTTGCAAATGCATGAACAGTTCTTCTGTGATAAATGGCATAAATGGATGCAATAATTTGAGTCCATCAAGTAAAACTGTTTGCAACGTCCATAATGCCGCACTTCTTGTATCATCTTCTGCGTTATACAAACGAGGTTTCACCATCTCAATGTACCAATCGCAAAATTCGTCCCAAAGGAAATCGTAAACTTTTTGTACAGCGAGTCCTAAGTCATATTTGTTTAATGTGTCTGTCACATCTTTTGCTAAGGAATTGACTTTTGAAAGAATCCATTTGTCAGCAGTCGTCAAATTATCGGGTTGTGACGTTGGTGTAGAATCGTCCAAATTCATCATCACGAAGCGAGTGGCATTCCATATTTTGTTACAGAAATTTCTACAATTGTCGAGTTTTTTCCAGTGAAAACGCATATCATTTCCAGGAGCATTTCCAGAAATGAGCATCAAACGTAGCGGATCGGCTCCGTAATTTGAGATGACATCGAGCGGATCAATCCCATTTCCAAGAGATTTTGAGAACTTGCGTCCTTGATCGTCACGGATGAGTCCATGAATGAGAACGTCTTTGAATGGAATCTCGTCCATTTGTTCAATACCAGAAAAGACCATACGTACCACCCAGAAGAAGATAATATCATACCCTGTCACCAATGTGCTTGTAGGGTAAAAATGTTTCAATTCTTCTGTGTTTTCTGGCCAACCCAATGTGGAAAATGGCCACAAAGCAGAACTGAACCACGTATCCAAACTGCCTTCGTCTTGTGTCAATTTCGTGGAACTACATTTTTCGCAACAGTCAGGTTTTGTTTTCGATACCGTGATGTGATCACAATCCCCACAGTAATACGCAGGAATGCGATGTCCCCACCAAAGTTGACGAGAAATACACCAATCACGGATATTTTCCAACCAATGAGAATACGTTTTCCCAAAACGGTCTGGCACAAAATGAAGTTCATTTTTTTGCAATGCTTCGAGTGCCGGTTTTGCCATTTCTTCCATTTTCACGAACCATTCCAAACGCACTCTTGGTTCAACGACTACGTTACAACGTTCATGGCAACCAACCGCATGGTTGATATTTTCAATTTCTACTAGATATCCTTCTTCTTCCAATTTTTTGACGATGGCTTTTCGGCATTCTTCACGAGTCATTCCTACAAATCCAGTTGCCAATTCATTCATTGTGCCATCTTCATTCATGACAGTAATGCATGGCAAATCATGACGCAAACCGATTTCAAAGTCATTCGGGTCATGTGCAGGTGTAATTTTTACGACACCCGTACCAAATTCACGATCCACATAATCATCTGCAATGATTGGAATTTCCTTGTTCATCAGTGGCAACACACACATTTTTCCGATTAAATCTTTATAACGATCGTCTTCTGGGTGAACGGCTACAGCAGTATCTCCAAGCATCGTTTCTGGTCTAGTCGTTGCAAGGCGGAGACGTTTGTCACTGCCAACTACTGGATATTCTACATGGTAAAAATGACCATCGGTATCGACGTGATTGACCTCTGCATCAGAAATTGTCGTTTGGCATTGTGGACACCAGTTGATAATTTTTTCGCCACGGTAAATATACCCTTTTTCGTATAGACGAGCAAACACTTCGAGTACTGCATCAGAGCATCCTTCATCCATTGTAAAGCGGACACGATCCCAATCGCAAGAACAACCCAATTTATGCAATTGGTTCAAGATGATGTCGCCATATTCTTCTTTCCAAGCCCAAGCGTGTTTCAAGAATCCTTCACGACCGACATCGGCTTTTGTGAGTCCCTCTTTCGCCATTTTTTCAACGACTTTGAGTTCTGTAGAAATACTTGCGTGGTCAATGCCCGGTACCCAAAGTGCATTGTATCCCGCCATTCTTTTGAAGCGGATTAAGATATCTTGCATCGTATTGTCGAGGGCATGTCCCATGTGGAGTTGCCCTGTGATATTGGGTGGTGGCATTACGATACAAAATGGTTCTTTTGATTTGTCGACTTCTGCATGAAAGTAGTTGTTTTTCAACCATTTTTCATAAATCAATGGTTCACTTTCTTTCGGTTCAAAATTTTTTGGCAATTCTTTTTTCATAAGTTCCCTCCTAATTATATGTGATATAAAATGTACATAAATAAAAAAAGAGTTTCAATCCCAAAGGACGAAAACTCGTGGTACCACCTTAATTTCTGTCAAAAACAGACACTCTACGACAAATAACGCTGTCAAACGGTTTTGCTTACACAGACGATTTTCTAAATAGGTACACCAAAAACCAATCCTTCAGCAAAACGACTCCAAAGCTACTTCTATACCTTTCATTTCAGAGGGTCACAGCCCAGTTGACTTCAATCAACCGCCCTCATTCTCTGGGAAATATCTGGATATATACTCCTCTTTTTCACAGTCTTTATACATGTGAACCAGTATATCAAAAGATAGCGAAATTGTCAACAAAAATTTTTATGATTCGCACCTAAATTACTTCTTGTGAATTGCTTCTCGAATCAATCACGTTGAAAAATCTGCCATCAACTTCAAAAGATTTTCTTCTCCTAATATGAAAATACCCTCTCTGAGTTGACGTTGTTCATATTCTGGCAATATAGAAAGCGGAATTTGTGTCACCTCCATTAATCGCATTACTTTATTTTCATCTTCATAAAAAGTTGCGATGTATCCATCAATTTGACCAATTACGTAGACTTCATCGCTTTTCCCCTGAATGGATTTTCTAAGCACGACTTCTTCCTCCGAAAAAGAAACGACTTGCCAATCTAAAAATACATCTTCTAGTTCTTCTTGGCTCATGCCGACGACAAATGGTTCTACCACTTGCTCGACTGCTTTTGTGATATTGTCTTTTGTATACAAATATTCGTATACAATTTCACTATGCGGTTGCAGTGTCAATTCTTTATTGACTGCAACAGATTCTGCAATCTCGACAGGTGCTTCAGGTGTCATGATTTCGACACCTATGCGGTCTTCAATCATGACAAATTCTTCTTCTACCGCCGTTGGCGGAATCGATTGGTACCCCATATACAAAAATATGAAAAAAACAACGATACACACCAAACAAGTATATCCAATCCATGCCCACGTACTTCGTTTCATAAAACCACCTCATTTTTATCAGTACTATTTTACAAAGTATTGACGAAAAAAATAAGGTTTATACATGGTTATGATAAAAATTAATAATGATTGCTTTCTGCAATTTTGCGTAAGTTTTCTTTCAGAACAAGCACTTCCTCAGGTGAAAAACAACGCAACACTTCTTCGTTGACTTCATCTACAATTTGAGAAACAGGTGCTTCGAGTGCGTTCCCTTTTTCAGTCAGTGTCACACGAATTTCTCGGCGATCCTCTGTACTGGTCACACGGTCGATGAGTCCTTTTTTCTGCATACGATCAAGCACTCCAGAAATCGTCGATGTCTCCAGACATAGTACTTCTGCGATTTGTTTTGGTGTTGCACATTGTTTTTGCCACAGACAGCTCAAAACAGCGTATTGAGACGGTGTGACATCATACTTTACTAATTTTGCGTTTAGGTGTTGAGAAACTGCGTGTTGTGCCGTGGTCAATAAATAATTTATACACTGTGTCAATTCCATAATTTTACCCTTTTCCTTTTATTTATCCTTTTCAATGTTTTTACGCAACATATCGTATTGGTTGACTGGTTTAGAAAATTGCATACGCAACTTCTGTTGTGGGTGTGGAGCCGATTCTACGTAATTCCCCCACTCATCAATGAGTGCCGTCACAGTCATTGCAAATGGCACTCCTTTTGCTGGTATGACTTCGATTTCGTCTCCAACGTAAAATTTATTTCTCTGCTCAATCCATGCAAAACCATCCGCTTCACTATCAGAAAGCACCATACCAATGAAGTCGAATCCACGAATATAGCTATTGTGACCGTAAATTTGCTGATTGCCATCTGGTTTATTTTCGTAAAACCCAGTCGTATATTCACGGTGGCTCGCCTTTGAGACTTCCATCATATAGAGTCCTTCTGCCCGATTTTTTTCGTACAATTTCGGATCGGCGAAGTAATCGTCAATGGCTTGGCGGTATGCCTTAATGACCGTCCCTACATAAAATGGTGTTTTCATACGTCCTTCTATTTTGAAACTGGCAATGCCCGACTCAATCAATTCATCTACAAAATCAATCATACACAAATCTTTCGAGTTGTAGATATACGTGCCACGCTCATTTTCCTCAACAGGCATATACTCCCCGGGACGTTGCTCCTCAACGAGATGATACTGCCATCTGCAAGGGTGGGCACATGCCCCTTGGTTCGCATCTCGACCACTCATGTAATTGCTCAAGAGACAGCGACCAGAATAAGAAATGCACATCGCCCCATGAATGAAAGCTTCGATTTCCATATCGGTTGGAATATTCGCTCTCGTTTTCGCTAGTTCCTCAAAAGAAAGTTCACGAGCCATCACGATACGATTTGCTCCAAGTTTGTGCCACATATTCGCCGCTTTATAATTCGTATTATTTGCTTGTGTAGAAACATGAATTTCCATGTCAGGAACAACTTCCTTTGCCACAGAAAAGACACCCAAATCAGAGATAATGAGTGCATCTGCACCGAGTGCTTCAATTTCTTTAAAGTAGGACTCCATACCCTCAAAATCATCATTATGAGCAAAAATATTCGCAGTCACATAGACTTTGACACCGTGGTCATGGGCAAATTTTATGCCTTCTGCCATCGTCTCTTTCGTGAAATTTTTCGCTTTCGCACGCAGTCCGTACGCTTCTCCACCAATATAGACGGCATCGGCTCCGTAAAGTACAGCTATTTTCAAGCGTTCCAAATCACCAGCTGGAGCCAGCAGTTCCGGTTTTTCATTCATTGTCATTTATTCCTTTCTCGTCCGATACGTCTTTTGGTGTCCACTCCTTCGTTTTATAGCAAACAGCCAGACCATCGCCTATTGGCACAATGGAAGTTTCAAGCTCCTCCATATGTGTGATTTCCCATAAAAAAGTTTTCAGTCTCGTATGAATGGTGCGTTGTCTACGAGGAATTTGAAACCGATTTTCGGCAACTGTCCCCCCTTGCAATACATCATCGACAAGGAGCAATCCGCCCACGTTTAACAGTCGCATACAGTGTGGCAAAAAGTTGATGTACTGGCCTTTCCCTGCATCTAAGAAAATGACATCGTACGATTCTTTGAGTGTTGGCAAAATATCATTGGCATCGCCCTCAAGAATCGTAATCGTATCAGAAAGCCCTAGATCCGCAATGTTTTTCTTGGCTTGGTTATACATCACATCGAAGCGGTCAATTGTCGTAATGTGACCGCCCTCTTGCAAATACAAACTCATCAGACTTGAAGAAAAACCGATGGCAGTTCCGACTTCTAATATGTTTTTCGGCTTTTGCATCGTCAAAAGTACAGTCAACAACCTTGCCGTTTCCAAAGGAATAATTGGTACATTTTTTTCATATGCCGTTTTTTGAATTTCGCCTAACTTCCCTCCATACATAGGATGGATATTTCGCAGAAATTCATTCATTGTATCACTCGTTACATAATTCATGGAATCCCTCTTTTTCATTATTTTTTATTGCTTACCCTTCTTTGCTTGCAAGGTAATTGTTTTTCGCAGTCAAAAATTCATCGTATGTCTCTGTGTATACATGGTTGGAAGAACCACGTTTTTCAAGTACGTAATACAAGTAATTATGAGATTCCGGTTGCACAACGGCAAGCAAAGATTCTTTTCCAGGATTGGAAATCGGGCCAATTGGAAGTGCTGGCACTTTGTACGTATTGTACGGAGAGTCAAATTCCAAATCGGCATACGTCACATCTTCTTTTACAATGCCCATTGCATAAAGTACAGTTGCGTCCATTTGTAAAGGCATTCCACGATTGAGTCGGTTGTAAATGACACCAGCCGCACGAGAACGCTCCGCAGTCACAACGATTTCTTTTTCCACAATTGATGCCATCGTCACGAATTCATCTAAAGTATACGGTAAGCCAGATGAATCAAGTAGCGGTTTCATATCTGTTTCATATACACGTTGGAACTCTTGCAACATCAAATGAATCAACGTTTCTACTGTATCACCCTCTTGAAGGAGATACGTTTGCGGGAACAAATAGCCTTCCAAAGGCATTTCTCTGTCTGGTGTATCTGCCAAAAATTCATACTCAAATTTGAAATTTCCAGTTTTTGTTGCAGCAACAAATTCTTCTGCACTGGCAATGCCCATTTCTTCGACCTTGCTTGCAATTTGCAGTGTAGTATAGCCTTCAGGAATCGTAATCCATTCACCCTCTTGCATGACAACACCCGTTTGCAATAATTCCATAATTTGCGACATCGTAAGTCCACGGTCGACTTGGTACGAACCTTGTTGGTACGTGCCGTCAAATCCATCAAGACGACTCTGGATCCGAAACATCAGCACATTCGGAATCAAATTTGCATTGTGTAAAATCGTTGCAATGCTTTCAGTGGACGCACCCGCCGGAATGGTGATGTCAACGGTGTCACCTGTCAAAACGACTGCCGATTCCTCCGGAAATAAATACGTCCTCGAAAAATAAAATCCGCCACCCATAGCAGCTGCAAGCAACGCAATTGTAAAGAAAAAAGAAAGCAACTTAAAAAAGAACTTTTTGGCTCTCCGTTTTCTAATATCGGATACGTATTCATATTCATCATCGTCGTCATTATCATTGTATTGTTCACGTCTATTTTTACTCATAAAGTCTCCTTTCATTTTCGCACTATTTTTATATTATACCTGTTTATTCCTCAAGATACAACAAGAATTTAAAAAGAAATTGCAAAACACGAAAATTTCTACATAATGAACGATATTTTTTTGATATTGCCCAATATGAATTGATTTGATTTTGTACAATACTCACTAAAATATACAAAGAAATATAGTGATTTTTTTTATACAATCCAGTAACTTCCATAAAAATCATCATTTTGCATAAGATGCGGCGATCGAAATATAAATAATTCGCATATATGTTAGTCCAGACTAAATATAATAAAATATTGCATAAATTTCTAGTTTGTAAACTCATAAAAACTATATGGTATTTTAAGAAAGAAATTTGTATTTTTCACTTGTATTCTTATGACAATTTAGTATATAATGAGTTATGGAGTTGATTTTTATAATTTTTTTGAATTGTCAACTTTTGAACAGACGTATAAGATGACATATAGAAACTATAAGTAAAATTTCGTCATTTTGTACATATTCGGTCACTAAAAAAACTGGGGTAAATGAAAAATGGAGGACACCGCTATGTTAGATTTCAAAGAAGAACTTTCAAAATATCAACCGATTTTAGAATTGGACGAAATACAAAATTCCTTGCAACCCTCTCAATTAAAGGATTTGATGGACGTACTCGAATATATTGCCGCCACAAAGCATACCGACTCAATCCAACAAACAAACCAATAATTGAATATGTAAAGGAGTTGCAGCGATGAAGTGTGTAAATTGTGGGTATGACATCAATAAAGGGTATCGTTGTTCTAATTGTGGCATTGATTCATTTATATTATTGAAAACGAGAAACACCTCGATTCAATTATATAATAAAGCATTGTCACTTGCAAATGAATATAATTTATCTGAAGCCATCGTACTTTTAGAAGAGAGTCTACTATTTGATAAAAATAATATACAAGCAAGAAATTTATTGGGTCTCGTTTATTTTGAAATGGGACAAGTTGCAGATGCAATCAAGCATTGGATTTTTACGACATCTGCACTCAAAGAAAACAATCCAGCCAACCGCTATATGGATTATTTACAGAAAAACCCACGGGTCATGGAAGAAGCAAACGATGCCGTTATGATGTACAATAAGGCGATCGAATGTTTGCAACATGGGAGTGACGACCTAGCAATTATTCAACTCAAGCGTGCATTAGATACGAATCCGCATATGATTGCTGGCAATAATTTAATGACACTTTGTTGTCTTGATGAAAAAAATTACCAGAGGGCTCAAGAATTTGTTGATTTCGTGCTAAAAAAAGACACGAAAAATCCACTTGCCCTACATTACCAAGCACGCATTTATAAAGAAACAGGCACTCGCCCAATGAAGAGAGTCGAAGCAGTTTCAACAACAGTCAGTCACGGAGGGGAATTATCAAAAACAGTTTCCTCGAAAAAAACAGATAGTGCCCCGCCGATTCCAAGATACCAACGTCAAGAAAAAAATAAATTACTCGATAAAAAGAGTGTATTTTCTTTTGTTCTTGGGATTGCCAGTGCGTCTATCGTTATTTTTGTGTTGATTGTTCCTGCCTTAAACGAAACGAAAGATACGAAACTTGCAGAGTTAGAAGCCCAAATGACGGCATTTTCTGAATCGATTACAATGTCACCTGAAGATGTGGAAGCGATGCGACTCACACTTGAGCAACTCGAAGCGGAAAACAAACTCTTGCGTAGCGAAGAGACGAAACAAGCCAATTTAGAACTCCTAGAACTCGCCGTTTCACAACTCGCTGATGAAGATTACATCAACTGTGTGACGACACTCAGCTCAATAGAAACGCTTGGATTTACAGATGCTGACCTTACAAAATTTACTTCACTCAAAGCGACATCGTATCCACAAGCAGCCGATGCCCTGTATACGAAAGGAAAAGGCGAATTTTTGAGCAATGAATTCACAACGGCAAAAACGAGTTTAGAAAGTGCTTTGGCTTACGCTTCTGATGAAATTTTCATTGATGATGCGTATTACTATTTAGGGAAAATTGCAGAAAATGACCAAGATTATGAAACCGCAAAAATGTATTACAACAAAGTCCTTGCGGAATATCCTGATACGAACCAAAAAGCAAACATCGAAAATGCACTTGAGCAAATTGCACCTGTAGAATAAAGGAGTTTGTTATGTACGAATTATGTCAAGTCAGTGATTCTTCCTATTATATGAATGCCCCAACGAAAGTTGGCATTGTGAAATTATCAGAAAATGAAGTGTGTCTCATTGACAGTGGAAGTGACAAAGATGCTGGGCGAAAAGTGAGACAAATTCTTGACAAAGAAAATTGGGAGTTAAAATGCATACTCAATACACATTCTCACGCCGACCATATTGGCGGAAATGAGTATTTGCAAAAACAGAAGAACTGTAAAATCTATATTCCAGAGGAAGAACTTGCTTTCGCTGAATATCCTTTGATGGAGTCCGCCTTTTTATATGGTGGATTTCCACCGAAAGATTTACGGAATAAATTTTTGATGGCACAGCCAAGCCAGTGCGAAGCCTTGACAGAAGAAACTTTGCCTAATGGAATCGCATCGATTGATTTGCAAGGGCATACGATGGCAATGACAGGATTCCGCACAAAAGATGATGTCGTCTACGTAGGCGATGCCATCTGGAGCAAGGAAATTCTCGAAAAATACCACATCTCATTTTTATATGATGTGGAGCAAACCTTGCTTTCGCTAGAAAAATTAAAAAAAATGAAAGCGAAAAAATTCGTGCTTGCCCACGGCGAACCGACGGAATCTATTGGATCACTTGCCCAGTATAATATTGACAATATCATGGAAACGCATGACTTGATACTGGATTTTTGCAAAGATAAAGTGACCTTTGAAAAATTGCTACAACATATATTTCTAAAATATAAGATCCAGATGAACTTTGGACAATACGTCTTGATTGGCAGTACGGTGCGATCTTATTTGGGTTATATGAAAAACAAAGGCTTACTCGACATCTCGTTTGAGAACGCAGAAATGTTTTGGCATACAGTATAAAGGAGAAAAATTATGAAAGTACTACTCTATCCATTCATTATTTTTGGCACAATTGTATGTGCAAAGTTTGCACGGCTTGTTATGTGTATGCCTTTCATCATCATCAAACAAAAAAAGGATAACATGACAGAAGAACTGTGGGCGGAATACTTCGATACAATCAATCCATCTAAATTCTTATTGCAAATCTCAATGATGTATACATTGTGTCTTGGTTTCTCCTCTTTCGTCACAAAAACTATATTGCAGAAACTATCATTTCGACACGCAACTTCACTTGGCATTTCTTCCTTTTTGCTTGGCATGTTTCTTCACATTACAAGAACTATACAATATAAAGATTTCCTAATCCAAAAATTGAAACATATCAATAAATAAAAAATCAGCGACTCCCCTATTCTCTCTGGGTAGTCGCTGATTTATTGTGTTTAGCTGATTCTATTATTCGTCCTCACCGTGACCGTGGTCATGCAACGCTTCAATATCTTCTACTGGCGGTTTCAATCCTTCAATTTTGATATTGTTGCGTTCTGCATAATCCCAAAGTGCAGCGTGCAACGATTCTTCCGCCAAACAAGAACAGTGCATTTTCACTGGTGGCAAACCGTCCAATGCTTCTGCAACAGTTGTATTTGTAATTTCCAACGCTTCTTTGATTGTTTTTCCAATAATCAATTCTGTTGCCATAGAGCTTGTCGCAACTGCAGCCCCACAACCAAATGTTTTGAATTTCGCATCGACAATCTTATCATCTTCAATTTGTAGATACACTTTCATGATGTCGCCACATTTTGCATTTCCTACCATGCCAACGCCATCAGCATCTTCCAAAACCCCTACATTTCGTGGATTCATAAAATGATCCATCACTTTTTCGCTATAATCTTCCATTTCCTTGTTCCTCCTAAATCTCTAACCCAACTACTTTTACTTATTTTTATTAATGACTTCTTCATACAAAGGAGACATATCTCTTAATCTTTGTACGATTGCTGGCAGTTTTTCAACTACAAAGTCGACGTCTGCTTTCGTATTGACACGATCGAGCGTCAGACGAAGTGAACCGTGTGCCAACTCATGCGGTAGACCCAAGGCCATCAATACATGCGATGGATCGAGTGCTCCAGACGTACAAGCAGAACCGCTCGAAGCAGCAACACCAATGGCATCTAAGAGCAAAAGCAATGATTCCCCCTCAATATATGCATAAGAAATATTGCAATTTCCAGGCAGACGTTCCGTTCTATGCCCATTCAACTTGCTATAAGGTATGATTTCCAATAATTTGTCAATCAATTCATCACGCAAGGCAATCAAACGTTTGCTTTCTTCAGGCATTTCTTTGACAGACAAAGCGACAGCTTCACCCAAAGCCACAACCCCAGCTACATTTTCAGTACCTGCACGTTTTCTCTTTTCCTGAGCCCCGCCGAAAATGAGTGGTGTAATTGGTGGCAATCCTTTTTTGACGTACAATGCCCCAACACCTTTTGGTGCCCCGAGTTTGTGACCGCTCAAGGAGAGCAAATCAATTTGCATTTCCACAACATCAATCGGTACATGCCCCACAGCTTGGACAGCATCAGTGTGAAACAAAACGCCGTGTTTTTTTGCCAACGCACCAATTTCTTTGATTGGTTGAATGGTTCCAATTTCATTATTGGCAAACATGATAGAAATTAAAATCGTATTTTTTGAAATTGCATTTTCGAGTTCTTTCAAATCAATGAGACCATCCTCATCGACTTTCAAATATGTGACTTCAAATCCTTGTTTTTCCATATACTCCGCTGTATGCAAAATGGCATGGTGTTCAATGGCAGTCGTAATGATGTGATTGCCCTTCCCTTTTCCTTTGAGCGTTTCGCCCATACCCCGCAATGCCATATTGTCACTTTCTGAACCACCAGCGGTGAAGTAAATTTCTTCTGGCTTTGCACCAATACTAGTGGCTACTTTTTCACGAGCTGTATCAAGTGCTTTTTTGCTTTCTTTACCAATATTATAAATACTCGACGCATTGCCGTAAAAATCAGTAAAATAAGGCAACATGACTTCTAAGACATCCGGTCTTACAGGTGTTGTTGCTGCATTATCTAAATAAATCTTTGTTTTCATATGAGATACTCCCTTCAGTAATCATTTATTATCTATCTTATACTATGCGTATAATTTGATTATGTTTTTAAAATACCACTTTTTTTTAAAAATGTCAACTGATTCTAGAATTTTTTTTGACATAAGTTATAAATTATATGATATGTGTAGTATAATTAGAAACTTATTAACATCATTCATATTGTTTGTTTAAACAAAAAAATATTGATATAATGAAAAAGTATCTAAAATCATCATCAAACTATATTCTGTAACAAAAATATAGAGTGCGATATGCGTAGGAACGGGGGCAACAAATATGCTATTTAGAGAACGATTGAGAGATTTGCGAACAACATATCTTCCTATGAAACAGACAGAATTGGCAGAAAAATTGGATTGTGGATCTACGACAATTTCAAGTTATGAAAACGGACGCAATGAACCTTCCATAGATATTTTATGTAAGATGTCTGTTGTATTTAATGTTTCTGTAGACTATCTCGTTGGCAAAACAGATGTGCGTGAAATACCAAATTTCACACGAGACCATCGAGAATTGATTCATATTTTCGATGAATTGAACGAGGTAAACAAAAATACTTTAATTGCACAATTGAGATGGTTGTACTATCAACAAACATCAGCTGAAGCCTCTTCTGAACTACCCTCGGAAGTATCGGCTAAAGCAATTTCTGAAGAGACTCCGAAAAAAAATTTTGTCGATCCGTTCAAAACCGATCCACCTCCACGGAAATCAAAACCATTGACAGCTGCCCAAAAGAGAGTACATCCTTTCGATACTACTTTTGAGGACGATTGATTTGCAAGTATAGTCCCGTAAAAATCAACCATTGCCCATGCTCCTTTTGAAAAGGTCTCATTTGCAGTGGTTGATTTTTGTTTTGTAAAATTGCAATCTCACAAATTACTCATGCACTTTCCACAGGAAATAAAAATTCTTTTTGTTTCGGTGCATAATATTCTGGCATGTTATATTCAGGTGTATTGTATTCGTAAAAAAACGATTCGTAGTACTCAAGGAGATGTTGCGTTTCTCGATAAATAATCGAACCAAATACAGCAATCATGAGCAATTTTACTAGTATAGCGGCTCTTGCCATGCGTTTTCTTGAAAGATTGCTGTACTTCCAAGGGCAGGCCCAAAAAAGTAAAAATAGAAAATCAAGGACGGGTGTCACACAAATCAAAGCGAAAACCAAACATTGAAAAAAGGTGAGCGGTGCAATTTTTTGTTCTTCTTTTCTCTTTATGCGTGCTTCCTTTTTGGCAAGTTTTCGCTCTTCATCTGTCAATTCTTCTTGTACATCTGTAGATTCTGGCATAACCTCAGCAGAGTCTGTCATTTTTGCGTCAGATTCAGTTGGTTCATCTTCATATTCATCATCTTCATCTGGTTCCATTATTTTCGTTTTGATCCAAGTAAAAAATCTGTCGTACCAACCATTTCGTTTTTCTTGCACAGGTATATTCTCTTGCACGACTGAAGACGCTTCTTTTTCTGGGGAGGTGACTTCTTCTATATTTGATTTTTGTTCCGTTTCGTCTGTATGTTCCAACACCTTCACCTCACATTTTATTTTGTAGCTATTTTTATTGTAAACTTTTTTAATTTTAAAAATATTGACAATAGAGTTTTCATCGTGTATACTATAGTAAATCGTTTCAGAATTTTACGTAGTACAAAGGAGGATTTTCATGAACATCAAAAATATCACTCGCATTGCACTGATGGGTGCAATCATCTCAATTGCAGCCCCCATCGCCATTCCGCTCCCCATAAGCCCTGTACCGCTTACGTTGGGGACGTTCGCCCTCTATCTCGCCATTTTCATATTGGATTCCAAAGAGGCCTTTTGTAGCACACTACTATATTTATTCCTTGGAGCTGTCGGCATTCCTGTTTTTTCAGGATACACTGCTGGTTTTGCAAAATTCGTCAGCCCAAGTGGTGGATACTTGATTGGATATTTGTTCCTCGTAGGAATCGGTGGTTATTTCGTCAAACGGTACGAGAACCGTTTTGCACTACAACTCGTGGGGTGTTTTCTTGGCACGATTGTCATGTACATCATTGGGGCGGCTTGGCTATCTCAAACCATCGGTGCGAGTTTCATTGCGACAATCCCATCTGGCATTTTGATTTTTTTACCACTCGATATTGCCAAATTGATCTTGGCAGGTGTTGTTGGTCAAAAAGTCAGGGCAAGACTACAATTCCAAAACGTTGCTATTTAGTGACTGCTGATTAACATAAAAATATTGTTATATCAATGTTTGCAAGCACTTTTATTCAGTCTGTCTGCAAGCTTTTTTCCAGAAATTTATAAAACCTTTGCAGGTAAAAATTTTTATAGTTACTAAAGTGAACGAAAAAGAAAGTTTTACTCGATTTTTTTCAAAAAATCGCAGAGTTTGAGACGGAGTCTCAAGGTTTTATCCCTTAATTTTAGAATCTTTCACTTAATCAGCAGTCACTAAATATAAACATAAATACCTTGAAAATAATATCACGCAGTCATTTTGTACTGCGTGATATTATTTTTGTTGATTTATCGATATTGCTTCATTATATTGCCAAATTTCGTATACTGCCCAAGCCACGCCAATTCTACCGTCCCCGTAGGACCATTTCTCTGTTTGGCAATGATAAGCTCCGCCATGCCTTTTTTCTCTGTATCAGGAAAATAATACTCCTCACGGAATAAAAACGAAACGACATCTGCATCTTGCTCAATGGCACCAGATTCCCTCAAATCAGACAATATCGGACGGTGATCCGATCTCTGCTCACATGCACGACTAAGCTGTGACAAAGCAATGACAGGTGCTTCAATTTCTCTTGCCAACGCCTTTAAGGAACGGGAAATTTCCGAAATTTCTTGTTGTCTCGAATCGGTTTTGCCATTGCCACTCATTAATTGCAAGTAATCAATAACGACCATATCGAGTCCTTTTTCAATTTTGAGTCGTCTGCATTTCGCACGAATTTCCATAACAGAAATACCAGGTGTATCATCAATATAGATAGAGGCTTGTGACAATGGGCCAACGGCTTTTGTTAACTCAATCCAGTCTTGGTCAGTCAAATCTCCTGTACGGAGTTTTTGTGCATCTACCATAGCTTCAGAACAAAGCATACGATTGAAGAGTTGTTCTCGGTTCATTTCCAGAGAAAAAATTGCCACAGAAGCATTCGCACGCAACGCTGAATTTTGCACAATGTTAAGTGCAAATGCAGTTTTTCCCATAGATGGTCTCGCTGCGATAAGTATCAAATCCGACTTTTGCAATCCAGCTGTCTTACCATCAAAATCAGCAAATCCAGTCGATACACCTGTCAATTTCCCTTTCGATTGGTAAATAGACTCAATTTGCTCAATGGAATCAACGGCGATGTCTTTGACGTGATGAAATTCCTCTGTATGACGGTTTTGCATGATATCGAAAATGCCTTTTTCAGCATGATCCATGATGAAATCAATTGACTCTTTCCCCTCATAACTCAACCCTGAAATTTCACCAGCAGTACGAATCAAACGGCGAAGCACTGCCTTTTCCTCGACAATATTCGTATAATGTCGCATATTGACCGAGCTTCCGACGGCTGTGGAAAGTGCTGCCAAAAAAGGAAGTCCGCCGACTTGCTCAAACTGTCCTTTTTCCGTCAATTTATTTTTCACTGTAACTACATCAATGGGTTGTGCTTTTTGGTATAACGCTTGTGCAGCTTCAAAAACCATGCGGTGATCTGGATTGTAAAACGATTCGCCTTTTAATACTTCAAGGGCAATCGTTGCCGCATCATAATCTAAAAACATCGCCCCGAGGACTGCCTGTTCAGCGACTGCATCGTGCGGTGGTACACCACGGATATTTTCTATTTGTTGTTCTTCTGCCATTTGATCCAGCCACCCCTCAATTCTTATGCTTCTACAATTTTAATTTTCACTTCCGAAGTCACTTTTGGATGCAATTTGATCGTTGCAGTACGCTCCCCTACCATTTTGATTGGATCGCCAATCGAAACTTTCTTTTTGTCGATTTTTTGTTTCGTTTGTTCCACGATGGCATCTGCAACTTCTTTGTTTGTGACAGAACCAAACAATTTTCCATTGCCCCCAGTTTTCACTGCGATAGTCACAACTTCTTCATCAAGTATTTTTTTCAATTCTTGTGCTGCTTCTAATTCTTCTTTTTTGCGACGCTCCGACGCTTTTTGTTGCAATTCGTAATTATTCAAATTTTCTTTTGTCGCTTCCAAACCTAATTTTTTAGGGAGCAAGAAATTTTTTGCATAACCCTCGCTTGCATTGATCAATTCCCCTTTTTTGCCGACACCTTTGACATCATCTAATAAAATTACTTTCATATTTTTTTCCTCCTAAATAAACTGTAAAATGACTTCTTTGATTTTTTCAATTGCTTCTTCTATTGTGCAACCTTGAAGCTGTCCACCAGAGGCATTTGCATGTCCTCCTCCGCCGAGTTTTTCCATAATACGTTGGACATTTATTTCGCCAAAACTTCTTGCACTAATATATATTATATCCTCAATTTCGCAACATACGAAAGAGGCGATAATCCCTGTCACATTCATCAAATCATCTGCTGCTTGTGCGGCAACAATGAGTGGTGTTTCCGTCGCTGCTTTGCAGACAGAAATTGCAATGTGTTCACGAAAAATTTCTGCTTCGCTGACGGCTCTTGCTTTTGCTTTGTATGCTTTCAAATTGTTTTGGAACAGCAAACGCACACGAATGCTGTCTGCTCCACAACGACGTAAAAATCCAGCCGTTTCAAACGTAATCGCACCTGTCTTTACTGAAAAATTCTTCGTATCTACTGTAATTCCAGCCAGTAAGGCATCGGCTTCTAACTGTGTCAACTTGACTTTTTTGCCTAAATTTTGAATCATCTGCGTAATCAATTCTGATGTTGAAGATGCATATGGCTCATGGTAGACTAGCACGCTATCTTGTATGCCATCGGCACTTCTTCTATGGTGATCAAATAATACGTGTTGCTTGCATTTGTCGAGAATTTCTTGACTCTCGACCAAACTTTTTATATGCGTATCTACTATAATAAGTAGTGTTTTGTCGTCCATAATTTCGAGTGCTTTTGGTGTCGTCAAAAAGGAAATTTCTTCTTGTTCATTTTCTCTCATGCGGTCGAGTAATTTTTTTGTACCATCACTCTCTTTGTCGAAAATAATGTGACATTCTTTTTCCATAGCACGGGCAATCGCACCAATGCCAAAACAAGCCCCCATACTATCGAGGTCGGCATTCCGATGCCCCATCACAAAAATTGTCGATGCATCAGACATCAGATTTTGCAAAGCCTCTGCCTTAATACGGGAACGCATTCTCGTATGTTTGCTTTTCTTTTCGCCACTGCCTCCGTGGAAAGTATACGAGTCACCATCTTTGACGATAATTTGTCTACCCCCTCGCCCCAAAGCTAAATCGAGTGCCACTTTTGCATTTTCAACTGTTTTTTGCAAGGTGTCCTCCCCGACACCAATCCCTACAGTCATAGAAATTGCGGAATGTTCTCCTACGTTGATTTCACGCATCGTGTTCGTCATTTCATTTCTCTTTTCAAGCATACGATTGAGGTGCTTTCTTGTGATGATAAAAAAGTACCTATCTTTTTCAAGCTTTCTAATTATGCCATCGAGATCGTCTGTAAATTGGTTCAGTTTCCGCTCAAGAAGTGCAGCAAAAATCGGTATCTGGTTCGGATCTAACCCTTCCACGATATCGAGGTAATTGTCTAAAAAAATGAATCCTACAGCTGCTTCTTGGTCTTTTAATGTTTGCTCAAGCTCTATCGTTTTTGTCACGTCAATCAAAGTCACTGTAAGAACTGTGCCAACTGCTCCATTTTCTTCCACCAAATCGCAAGGAGCCAATGCACCTAAAAAATAAGCACCGCCAATTTCAATTAAAATTTCTTGCCCTTGTCCACTTTCGTGCATTAATTTTTTGAAAACGTCTTTTGCTCCGCCCATGCCCTCTGGAAAAAGCGTCGAAAAGTACTGATTGCACATCAAAAAATGCCCCGACACATTGAGTACAGCGTAAGGAATATTCAAATTTTGCGGAAGTTGGAAATTGCTTTGCAACACATCCGTATCTAAAAATAGCGTTGACATTTCTTTTTTCACTTCAACAGTAGGAAGTATCTCTTTCGTTTGTGTCTTAGGTCGTAATATGGGCGAACAAAAGTAAAGCACTACGCCACCGACGAAAGCACCGACTCCCATATATGTATGCAACATAAAACAAACAACTATCACCAGTACACAAGCCGCCATCGCCATAAAGCGGTGATTCTGGTTATTTTTATTTTCCATCGGGAAACCTCCGATTCATTCACTTACTTTTTTGAAAGTGTAGCCAACGTTTCAAGCAAAGCGGTTTTCCATTCTGAACGTTCTTCTTTGACCAATTCCAACTTGATTTTTGAAATTGCTTTTTGGTCGAGTGCATCTTTGGAAATACCAAGCTTTCCAGACAACAAAATCACTGCCAGTTGCAGTTCCGCCAACAATTCAAGTTGTTCTGCTTTCGTCCCTTTTTCGTTCATAGAAGAAAATAAATCAGAGACTCTTGCGAGCAACGTACATTGTAAATCTTCTGTCATTTTTAAATTTCTAGCCACATCAAAGTCTTTTTGTATCACAAACATTCCTCCGATTCTATTTTTTATAGAAATTTCTTATACATATGTAGTATACCACAAAAAAAGAGAAGTCTCAACTAATTTTTATATTTTTACATCATAATTTTATGGGAAATAAAAAACCTAAGTTTCACGACTAACACTTTACAGCGTCTACAAGGAAACTTAGGTTGGTATTTAGATATTAGATGGGGCTACCCAGTAGGATTTATCTACAACCGCAGTGAGAGTGTGGTGGTTTTTTACTACCACAGTCACAATCACAACTACAACAATCTGATTCAGAGTTGTCATACTCACAATCAGCAGAACCGTAAATTTCACCGATGCCACAGCAAGATTTGGTCTCGCCACTTGGTGTAAACAATTCCATAGGGAATGGAATGCGGTCAAAATTGTCGCAAGGTCCATTTGTATTTTGAGTCGTAGGTGTGCATTGTTCAGGCAACAACGTGCCGAGGCTTTCCACTACGATACTCACTGTGCGGTACAATTTGACAACTGTGAACAAGCCAATTGCCACATCTACTGCAACAGGAGCCGCAACAGAACCATCATGAGAACCACAACTTCCGTGGCAATTGCAACCGCAACCACAATTTGGATATTTCAATTCCGCTGCCAAAGCAATGGCTTTTCCTTCAGCATAGACACAAGGTCTGCCTTTTTTCTCATTGCAGATGTCACTGAGTTCAGAAATTGTCGTAATATCAGATTGTGTGCCACCAAACAAAGTAATTTTCAAGATATAAGAATTGCTTGCTTCCACGACACAAATGATAGAACCGTCTATGCGACGAAATTCTAAGAAATAAGTGAAGACATATTTCAAATCGATATCCCAACAACCTTCTTGCAAAGCGTTCAGTCTTTTGCGTAGGACTTCGATTTCAGACAATTCAAGATCACGAATCGTCACGTCTGTAGCGTTTGCTGGCGGAATGATGATATCTCCGTCTGCACACATATCTCCACGATTGCCAATTGTTGTATGTGCCATTCTAGCAGGCCCAAGTTCTGTTGCAGTCAAACATTTTTGCAAACGACATTGATCGAAAATCTTCGGTGCAAGAATCGACACTGGACCACGAAGTCCATCATCATCACAACCGCAATTCGTATTGCAATTGTTATTTCTCACGCTTAATTGAATCGGTCTTTCAAATTCAAATGCTCCCATAAGTCATTGCCTCCTTTTAGTAGAACAAGATATTTTTATCAGTAAATTTGGTTGTACTGTTTTGAAATATCTATGTTGTAAAGTTTATTCTCTACATACTATGAGAAAAGACAAAATGGGTGATTGTTTTTGAAAGAATTTATCACACTTCAAATATTGAGATGATACTTTCTATGAGTTTTGCAGTAATTCCCCAGATGGTATGTTGCTCGTAAAAGTAAAATGAATACGTCTGGGATGGTTGCCCGATGGGATACGACGTCCCGCCTTCGATTTTATCGAATGGAAAGTCTGCCTCTTTATCAAAATAAAAGTGCAAGGTATGGTATTCCGGCTTCGTTTCTTGAAAAAAAGACACAGGAACAGTGAAAACTTCCTCGACTTCTTCCTTATTATATGTTGCATTTTGCAGAATCTTATATGGCACATACCCCAAAAATGGACAGAGCATTCTTCTACTAGCATGAATGAAATAGTCACATGCCCCAATCATTTGAATTTCTTTTTTGTCTATGCCAAGTTCTTCCATCGTTTCACGCAGAGCCGTTTCTTCAATCGATTCCTCATTTTCTTGTCGCCCTCCTGGGAAGCAAATGTCGCCCCCTTGGTGGATATTTTTCGCTCGCTTATTCAAAACGAAATGGAATTCACCATCAATTTCTGTGAGCAGTGCCAAAATGCCAAATTGTCGCATCGGTGTGATGTGACTCGGCATACGATTTTTGAAAGTCGATTGCAAATAATCCATAGAAATTTTCGTTGGCTTCATTCAAATCAGTCCTCTCTCAATTTAATAAATTTGACGGCTTTTCTCTTCGCTTCTTCTTGTTGTGCAGCGTAGTGTTTTTTTGTGACGTTGACATCACTATGTCCAATCGTTTCTGCCACTAAGTAAATATCACCTGTTTCTTGGTATAGATTCGTTGCGAAAGTCGAACGCAATTTGTGTGGCGAAATTTTCTTTGGTGTGATATTTTGCGAATATTTTTTGACTAAATTCTGTACGGAGCGAGGATTGATTCGCTTTCCGTGAGCAGAAATAAAAAGTGCCTCTTCGTTGCCCCTTTTAATATGTAGATTCTCACGTTCGGCAATGTAATTTTTCAAGGCGATTTCAACTTCGCTACCAAAATAAACGATGGCTTCTTTGCCCCCTTTTCGGCGAATTTTCACTGCATTATTTTCAAAATCAATGTCTTCTATATTGATGCCAACGCATTCAGAAATCCGTATTCCTGTCCCAAGAAAAAGTGTCGTCAAGGCAAGGTCTCTCGTTTTATGACGTTCGTGTGCATGTTTTTGGTGTTTCGTCAGGTGTGTCCCCGTTTCGACTTCATCAAGAAAATTGACGACTTCATTGACTTCTAATCGTACAATCGTTTTTTCATGGATTTTCGGAAGTTCTATGAGTGCTGCTGGATTCTTCTCAATTTTTTCTCGTTTTACAAAAAATTTATACATGCTCCGTATCGCAGCAATTTTCCTTGATTTCCCACTATTTTCATTTGACATTTCCTTGGCTTGTTCTGGTGTTTCTTTGTCAGTACGAATGTAGTAAGAGAGGTATTCTAAGAAAATATCAAGTTCCCCAACGGTAATGAGTTCAAGGTCTTTCGCTTTCAACTCTTTGTATTCGACTCCACCAAGTACGGGGTGTTCCTCATAAAGATACCGAAAAAAGATACTCAAATCGTAAGCGTAACCGAGAGCTGTTTTCGTAGAATTTTTTTGAGAAATATGGGCGAAAAATTCACGCAAAAACGGTGGCAATTCTTTTTGGATTGCCCGCAAATGTAAGATTTCTTGTTTTCTAATTTCCTCATGATAATTGCCCATACTTAAACTTCCCCATTCCAGCCTCTAAAATTTGAGCGTTTGATTGCCCCGAAGACTTTTTCTTGCAAGTTGTCGTAATCCTTGCCGAGTGTTTCAAGGAGTTCTTTTGTTTCTTGTCGTTTCGTACTGCCATCAACGAGACATGGATTTTTCACGATATGCAAATTTTGTTTTGTTACGAAACTTTTCGCATCATACTCAGGTACGTACATGAGCGGGCGAATGGAATACAAATCCATACGATCGAGATAACTCACAGGAGCAAAACAGTTGAGTCGCCCCTCGTAAAATAGTGACATAAAAAACGTTTCGACGACATCATCTTTATTATGCCCAAGTGCAACTTTGTTACAGCCGAGTTTTTTTGCCATATCATTCAAGGCCCCTTTTCGCATTTTTGAGCAGAGCGAACAAGGATTTTTTTCTTTTCTCTCATGAAAAATAATCGGTCCAATGTCCGTTTCCACAACAGTATAATGGATTCCAAAACTGTCACAGAGGGCTTGTATGCCGTCATACGTTGCCCCTTCTAGCCCTAGAGAAACGGTAATGGCTTCAATTGTAAATTTTTTCGGGTAAAAGCGTTGCAAATGATGGAGTGCAAGCAACAAACAAACGCTATCTTTCCCACCAGAAACACCCACGGCAATTTTATCGCCCTCTTCTATCATATCGTAATCGTCTATGGCACGTCGCACATGACTTAATAATTTTTGTAATTTCATTTTCTCCTCCTACAGTCGTTCTATCTTTCAAATATAGTATATAATATTAAAACGAAAAATGCAAGTCTACACCGTTTATTTTTATATCGAATGACTTTATGAAATCAGTCATATTTTCTTAAGAAAATCTTTGTAGAAATCATGTTATTCTCTAATGTATTTTATAAAAAAGTATTGCACATATTTTTGAAAAATGTTATAATAACTCTATTATGAAAAAATAAAAAAGAAAACGTACTAGGAGGTACCGTAATGGATCTTATCCAAGAAATCAATGCACTCAATAAAGCAAAAAATAATACTGATATGAGAAATAAAATAAACAACCTTTTGACATACGATTTCAAAATGCTTTGTCTACCAAAAATCCCACAAACTGCCCATATTCTAAACGAAGAAGATATGGTGAGTCGTTATTATCTATATAGGGCATACTACGAAGAACAAAATTTCCATTGTGATATGTCACCAGAAACGGTGAATTACTTAATTTCCATACTTAATAAACAAAATATAGAAATAGAACGTGTCGACGACGACGTACTTACGCTAAAAGAATCTGATTCTCGTGGACCTATCATGTTAGAATCCGATACGATGTGCGAATTTGATACACTGGGAAATCATCTTTTGTATACGATTTACAAATGGGTATTTAGTCCTGAATTTGGAGCAAGTTGTCCCCAACAAGTTACCCTTCTTGCACTCAATCGTGCCAACCCAACAACAACAAAAGGGGCATTTATATACAAAACCTTTTTGAAAGAATTGCACCATATAGAAATCCAACGCATCAATGCAATGCTTAATATATCTGTTATCGATGTGTTAAAAGATTTAGCTGAGTACGCAAAACTCACGCATACCCTTGGAAATTTCGTTTTGGTGCCGAATGGTTTCAATGAAAAAAGAAGAACTTCTAGTTTCATTAAAGATTATTGGGATTTGTCGTTAATGTTTCTTCCTAAATATAGCACTTGGTATACAGAGCATATTGATAATTTTTTCTTTGATGATTGGTATGTCAAAGGCGACTTGCATATGCTCTTTGAAGGGCATACCATTGCACCGCCAATGCCTGATGATGTGAATAAAATGCATTTGGCACTCAAAGAAATTAACCGTCGCATTCGTATGCGTGGGCTTCGTATCATGCGTTTTTTGTGTGATGAGACAAATACACCTGTAGTGAAAGTACTAGATGGTCTAATCGGTGGTTATAACGTACCAGACACATCGAAAAAAACAACTTTATCGGATTACTATTTCTAAAATTTTCATTGCTACTCGTTCAAAGATATTGAGATACCAACTAAACATTGCCAAAATTATCGTTTTATCGAGAGCGGGCGACCACAGGTTGCCCCTACAAAAAGTCTGAAATATCAATATGTAGGGGTGTACCTTCGGTCGCTCGCTTACATATTCTTCCCTTATTTTAGGAAACATTTGATCAGGGGAGTAACCGTTACTTTTTTGATTCATGGAGGATCATACCATGCAAAAACAGGTTAATTTAACAGAGGGTAGCGTTGTGCCTACGTTGCTTCGATTTACGTTTCCAATACTCTTATCTATACTATTGCAAACGACGTACGGCACAGTCGATTTGCTCATCGTTGGGCAATTTTCAACGATTGAGGAAACTTCCGCCGTCACAATTGGTAGCCAAATAATGCAAACGGTTACACAATTATTTACAGGGCTTTCGCTCGGTACGACGATACTGATTGGAAAATATATCGGTGCGGAGGAACATAAGAAAACAACAGCTGTCATCGGTGTAAGTATTGTTTTGTTTTTCTTTCTCGCCTTGATTGGCACCGCTTTTTTAACTATTTTCAAAGGGGCAATTGCCACGGCAATGAATACCCCCGAAGAATCGTTTGAGCAAACGAAAAATTACCTTTTTGTCTGTGGTATTGGTACAATGTTCATTGTATTTTACAACTTAATTGGTAGTGTTTTTCGTGGTATAGGCGATGCAAAAACACCTTTGCTTACTGTATTCATTGCGTGTATCGTCAATATTGTACTCGATATCGTCTTAATTGCTGTCTTTGACCTTGGTGCAACGGGGGCTGCCATTGCCACAACAACTGCACAAGCAACAAGCGTTGTACTTTCACTCCTAATCATCAAAAAGAAAACGCTACCTTTTACATTTACAAAAAAAGACCTTCACTATTCTGATTCTATATGCAAAAAAATTCTGAAGCTCGGCATTCCTGTCGCATTGCAAGGTGTACTTGTAAGCGTTTCCTTTTTGGCAATTACTGCCATCGTCAATGGATTTGGTGTATACGCCTCTGCTGCCGTTGGCATTGTTGAAAAAGCAACCGGTCTCATTTTGATTGTACCGATTTCGTTTATGCAATCACTGTCGGCTTTTGCGGCTCAAAATATTGGTGCGGCAAAACTCGAAAGAGCGAAAAACGGTCTGTTTTGGGCAATTGTATTTTCCTTGATATTTGGCTGTTTCACAGCTTATATTGCAATGTTCCATGGCACACTTTTGACTCGTATATTCACAAATGACCCTGAAACGACAGTATTTGCTCTATCTTATTTGAAATCGTACGCTTTCGATTGTATTTTTGTAGCGGCAATGTTTTCTTTCTCGGGCTATTTCAATGGGTGTGGACATACGACATTTGTCATGTTGCAATCGGTTTTGGCTGCGTTTTTCATTCGGATTCCGCTCGCCTACCTTTTCAGTACCTTTGAAAATACTTCACTATTTTTGATTGGAATGTCGACACCGATTTCTACATTTTTCCAAATCATTGCGTGTGTCATTTTTTATATGCATCTCATAAAGAAAGAAAAATGCACACTTGCATTATAAACGAATTTGAAACAACTTCACTGTACTTCTGTGGAGTTGTTTTTTTGTTCTATTTTATTTTATTTTTCGGGACAGACACTGTTTTTTCACCTTCTCATAGTATATAGTGTAGTCAATAAAGGAGGTAACGTCTTATGATCGAACGTAGCAGTCAATTTACAAACGCAACGGAACTTGAATCTATTCTAATAGATTCCACAACGGAAGAGGAAGTAATGGAAATGGGTACTTGGTGTGGCATGAAAAAGCCTGAACTTGGTGCTTGCAATATCCCTTCCCAACCGTTCACACCTGAAATGAGCAATGAAACCTCATTGGTATGCGGAACCGTATTCAAAGATCTAGTTATGCCATATGAAGCAGGTTGGCATTTGTATAAAAAAACGGAGGAGGTTGGGACGGTATGACACGAGATGAAATGTTAGAAAAGTTAATGGAGCTTGACTTCATTTCCCTAGATTTGGGACTTTATTTGAACACGCACCCAAGAAACAAAGAAGCCATCAAAGCGTACAACGAAGCAATCGTTGCAGCAAATACACTTCGTCAAAAATTTGAAGAGATGTATGGCCCACTTTGTTCCTTTAGAAGTTATTGTGACAGCGAACGCAACTGGGAATGGAAAAACAATCCATGGCCTTGGCAATCGTCAGCAAACCCATCATTGGCAGGAAAGGAGTGTTCTTAAATGTGGATTTATGAAAAAAAATTAGAATTTCCAATCAGTATCAAAACACCAGATGCCAGAGCAGCAAGAATTGTACTCGAACAATATGGAGGTCCTGACGGCGAATTCCCTGATGCGGCATAAAAACTAAATTTTCCGCATATCGTTTTAGTAAAGAAGCATAGGAAGTGAGTCTATGAACCGAAGCAAAGCCATACTATACATGAGATTATCAAGTACAGACGGACAGAATGAAAGTGAGAGTATCGCCAACCAACGACAACTCCTCCATGCTTTCGTCAAAGAACGAGACGACATCGACATCGTAGGCGAAGCCGTCGACGATGGATTTACTGGTACAAATTTCAACCGCCCTGGATTCCAATCCACCATCAAAGAAGCTGTACTCGGAAATATCGACTGCATTATTGTAAAAGATTTGTCCAGACTCGGTAGAGATTACATCGAAACAGGATTCTACCTTCGTAATTTTTTCCCACAATACAACATCCGTTTCATCGCAGTCAACGACAACATCGACACTGATATCGAAAATGACTTGGGCAGTCAAATTGATGTCACACTCAAAACGATTCTCAACGATTGTTATAGTGCAGACATTTCCAAAAAAACGAGAGCTTCCCTTGCGACGAAGCGAAAAAATGGGCAGTTTCTAGGAAGTACTGCCATCTATGGCTACAAAAAAGAAGAAAATTCCTATAAACTCCACCTCGACCCCTACCCCGCCGAAGTTATAAAATTCATATTTTCGCTCCACCAAAATGGCACAAACGTCAAAGCCATCGCCGAAGAGTTGAATGATCGTTGCATCGCCTCTCCTCTTTGCTACAAAAAAGAAAATCAAATTACCTATCCGAGCCAGTGTTTTGGGGCAAGGACAGATTGTTTCTGGTCGCCCACGACGATTCGTCGCATTTTGACTGATGAAACGTACACTGGTACACTCCTACAAGGCAAACAGACCACGTATAGCAACAAGCTTAAAAAAGTATGCCACAAAAATAGAAGTGAGTGGGCAATCACTCCTGATGCACATACACCAATCATCACACAAGAAAGTTTTGATTTCACACAAAAACTCCTCAAACTCGAAACGAGGACACCGCCGAAAAAAGCGAGACTGCACCTATTTTCAGGGTTGATTTATTGTTCCTGTTGTGGCAAACAAATGACAAGAAAAACCGTGCCATATCAAAATAAAAAATACTTCTACTACTGCTGTACGACAGGCAGAAAAAATGGTTGCACTACGAAAATGATCCGTGAAACGACTCTCATTTCTTGTGTCAAAAAAGTACTCGATATCTATGAGGATTTAACCTATCTCAAACCGCTACCCTCATGTGATATCGCAACGAAATTGTATTGTGAATGTACGAATCTGCGTATAGAAAACGAACTCAACTTAAAAAAAATGTATCTAGATTCTTTGGAAAAAGCCCTTACTGATGGCCTAATTTCCAAAGAAGAATACGAAAATTATATTTTCTATTATATAGATAAAATCAATATTTTAAGGAACGCAAAAGAAAAATCCTTGAAAGATCCAATGTCTGAAATTGTATTTTCAGAAAGGAAACGCCTCGTGCAAAATCTCTCACAAATTGCTATTGAAAGCAATCGGATTGTACTTAGTTTTTATGAGGTATGAAAGTTTACTGCTTCCATGCGTTATTTGAGTCAAAAATTCTCCATGGTGACACCTGAAGCGAAAGCAACTTTAAACGACGTCGCAACAGAAGAATTTGCTCATGCTGAAATGATGGCAACGATTTTCCACCAATTGACAGATGGTCTCACAAAAGACCAAATTATCGACGCAGGACTTGACCCATACTACGTTTGTCACGGTTTGGGTGTGTATCCTGTGAATGCAGCTGGAGCTGCTTTTACTGCTGATTATATGCAATCAAAAGGCGACCCAATTTGCGATTTATACGAAGATTTGGCAGCGGAATCGAAAGCCCGTGTTGGGTATGAATACCTAATCGACTTGATTGAAGATCCTGATGTATTGGCTCCACTTCGCTTCCTTCGTGAGCGTGAAATCGTGCATTTCCAACGTTTTGGTGAAGCACTCGAAATCGCAAAAGATTACTTGAATCAACAACATTACTTCTTTATGAAAAACAAAAAATAATTCCACACCCCCCCTACTGTGGATAACATCAATTCCAAAAAACATTCCAATCCTCTGATTATAATAAATAAAGCCTGTTGCATATACTATGTGACAGGCTTTTGGTGGTTACAAAAAGAAGATGGAGACGCTCTCCACCTTCCAAAGTATTGCTTATGAAAATTTCAAAACTGCCCGTGTCCTCAAATGCACAAAATACCCTACACCAGAACCCAACAACGCAGTCACCAACTGCATCCATGAAAAACTCACTTTCGCCCCTAAAACGACAGCTTCAGGCAACTCTGCTCCAAATGTTGGCAAGACCAAAAACCAAACCAACACCCATAACACAAGTGCTTTCACGACCGACCCCACTACAAGCCCCATCGGTAGTAAATTTCGGGGTTGTTTCTGTTTTGCAATCATTGCAAACAATACCAAGGCAAAATTTCCAAATGCAATGACCAAAACCATCACAGGTATCATCTGCACAATCGGTGTCAAGCCCAACAGATACGCAACAATCGGTGTGAAAAAGGCCAAAGCCACACCACCAAACCAACCCACAGTCAACACACCTAAGACAAGCATCGCATTGACCGCCGTTCCTGTAATATAAGGCGACAGCCCTTTCATCATCTGAAATACAATACATAACCCCAACAAAACAGCTGTCAAAGTAATGTCTTTCGTTGATATTTTCGTACTCATTCTGCACTATCTCCTTCTACTGGCGGATCAGATTCATTCGTTATATTTAAAAACGAAAAGTCCCTCTCCATATTGATTTCTTCCATTTTATATTCAGCAATAACGTCCAATGGATTCGTCGTCGTCGCCTCTTTACCAAACATATTTAGCATATGAACGCCTTTTTCTCCATGATTCAATGAAGCCGCTCCGCCAGTACAACCATTTTTACAAGCCATACCTTCTATGAAATTCGCATCTAGTCTACCAGCGGCAGCAAGTCGCATCGTTTTTATGCATTCGTCTATCCCATTGCAACGAATCGGCTTAATTTCAACCCCTAGATTTTCCACTTCCGCAACTTTCAATACGCTTTCCATTACGCCACCACTTCTGCCAAATACACGTCCATAATACGATGGCGAACCGGCTTTACTTTCCTCAAAGTCAGTCAATACAAATTCCTTCGCATCAAAAATAGCGTTCAATTCCCCAAAAGTTAGAACGTAGTCTACAACCCCTTCCAAATCATCTTCTCGAATTTCCACTTTTTTTGATGTACAAGGCCCTATAAATATCACTTTTGTCCGTGGCGACTGTTGTTTGATCAAACGAGCCAAAGCAATCATTGGTGAAACTGTCGTAGAAACGTGTGGCATAAATTCAGGGTGATTGTGTTTCACATATTCTACAAACGATGGACAGCAAGAAGTCGTTTTCCAACCCAACTCACCTACTGTATGGGCAAATTCTCGTGCTTCTGCAACAGCGACCATATCGCCACCAATGGCAGCTTCATACACATCATAAAACCCGATTTCTTTGATTGCTGAAAATACTTGTCCCATTTTCGCAGCTGGAAATTGACTTGCAATCGATGGAGCAACAATTGCCACCACCTTATAATTTAAGTGATTCCATGATGACTTAATCAGATTTAGTACATCCAGTACAAACGAACGATCGACAATCGCCCCAAATGGACAGTGGTACACACAAGCTCCACAAGAAATGCATTTCTCATGATCAATGATTGCTTTTTTCTCATCACTCATTTCCACCGCATCGACAGGACAGGCACGCAAACAAGGGCGTTTCACATCACTAATTGCATTAAATGGACAAGCAGGTTTGCATCGCCCACACTCAATACAAAGATTTTGGTTGATATACGCTCTATGTTGCACAATGTGAATGGCATTGCGAGGGCAGACTTCAAGACATTTATGACTCAAACACCCTCTGCATACGTCTGTCACAACGAATCGGTCAACTGGGCATTCATCACACGCTGAATTGACTACGTTAATGATTCTATTGTCACTACGTGGTGCCAGTACCAACTCAATTCGTCTTTCAACGATATGACGTTCCCTATAAATACAACAACGAAATAATGCCTTAGGTCCCGGTATAATCACCTCTGACATTTCACGAATGGCATCGCTTGTATTTAATATTTCATCCGCAAAAAACCGCCGTACTACCTCTTTGTTTACTAAATATTTTATGTATTGCACATTACTTTCAAATCGATTCACGTCAAAACCTCCAACACTATTCATTTACAATAACCGTCATAAAAATACAGAATCCATTTGTCATTTTATCACAGAATTTTACATGTGACAATAGTAAAAATTTACGTTAAATTACCACAAAAAACAAACTCTTTTTTTATTAAAATATTATATGAAAATTCAAATGTTGTAGCAATGAAACAGAGGTGTAGAAAAGTTTTCATCATAAATTTTAAATAAATATATTGTTATAGTATAGCGACTTAACTTTTATTTGTCTGTATAGTGTAGAGATAAAATTTCGTTATTCAAGGAAGAGGATTCGAGTCGTAGCTTTAAAGCCAGTTTCATCGTGTAAGAGTTGTCAAGGGGCTTTGAAACATTTTTTTGAATTTTTGTAAAAAAATAAAACGCTAGAGCGAAATCTAACGTTTGTTTGGTGCGGAATCAATGAAACAATATTTCTTCCAAAAAATGGAAAATCATGCGTTCGCAGATAATTCTTCTTTTAACTCCTCAATTTTGCTCCGAGATAATTCAGTAAATTCAATAATTTCTTCAATCGGTTTATTTTTTTTGAGCATCTTTTTGGCCATTTCCACTAACACATCATACCTTTCTTTACTCAATGTCGCATTCATCGTCATATACTCACGCTCCCAATCCTCATTTTGTTTAATTGCTTCAACTTTGTCCATCAAGCTTCTGATAAACTCATCTTCTGTCGAAAAGCTATCGTCCCATTTTCGA
>JAWXUZ010000069.1:0-13856 GCA_044425835.1 Bacillota bacterium
AAAATTCACTCACTAATCGAAAAAAAATTTATTTTCCTATTGACTTTTGATAGTTGGTCTCACCGCTGAAGAATACAGCGGCGGCGAAGCCGCTTTGCATAGCAAAGTGAGTTGACCCCCTCACCGCTGAAGGTGACACATACCCGCCCCTACAAATTCCTCCACAGCTCTTGACAAACAGCATAAAAATAGAAGCTGGACAAAATCCAGCTTCTAAAAAATTTTATTACCCTAACGTTTGATAAATAGCCATTATTTATTGAAAAATCAATCATCTAATATCAAAAATCCGTAATCCATATCTGTCTTTGAACGTAGTACATTCCTTGCTTCATAATCAGACAATACTTTTTGTGCTTTCCATACACCATCTTCCACAAAACAAACGTACGCATCTTTATTATTTAACACAACATACGAGCATACATTCGTCGCACATTGGTAGTAAATATCATCTACACTATTGATGGCTTGAATTTGGAACAACGCAGCAATTGCTCCGCCTTGCGACTCGGTAATCGTCGTTTGCCATGAAGCAATGTGGTACGTAGGCAACAAGTTGAGATTAAAATCAGGCAACAACTGGTTGATTGTCGTAATCGGGTATGTTGCATATTGCGAATCGGGTACGACGACCTCCCAAAAATTTGTATCATTTCTCAAAATATACTGGCGAATATCAGCTGTATTTTTTGTGGTAGAAAACACAACGACGGCATATTTGCTATCCACACGAATTTCACGCACGAAATAATTCTCAAAACTGCCTTCAAATAAACTAATGTAATTCAAAATTCTTCCGTACTCTTGTGCAGCAGAAGAAAGTCTTTGCACTGTACCGTGGTTTGAATTATATAGTGCAAGTAAGGACGCATAATTTTCTACCGAAATATAGCCAATACGACCATACGGCGAAGCAATCAAGTACTTGTCGTCGATTTTCATAGCGGCAAATGCACCAAATCGCCGTGCCTCTTGCGGTACAGACAGCCCGTTAAAGCTAACGAGGTCACTGCCTTTTAATAGAAGAAGCTCATACTCTGAGGCAACAAGCCCCGATTCCAAATATGAATTTGCTACCAAGTCATTGACGGTAATTTGTCTGTCCTCATAGTAATTCCACATCTTTCCGCCGTTGCTATACCAACCCTTTGGTGCCCCACTTTTCGTATAATTCGTTTGTGCAGCAGAAGCAACAGAAATCAAGTTATTCAATTGTCTTGACGACTCTGTTTGCCAAAATGGTTTTTCTTCTTCTGATTGTGTCTTTTCTGGTGTCACAGGTACTGTAGTTTCTGCCCCTGTATCTCCAGGAATCGTTGGCTCATCAGTCAAATTTTCTGATGGCACAGAAACAGAAAACTCATCCTCCTCTAGTGGCGACTCCGAATCTTCCTCATCAGTTTCATCAGTTTCTGTTTCATCTACATCAGTTGCTTCTGTATCCTCATTTTGCAGTTCCTCAGGTGACTCTACAAGATCAGGTGTCGTCAGCGTTTCAATGATAATCGGCTGTGTGTCTGAGGTTGGCACCGTCCAAGGATTCGCAGAAGCCGTTTCTTCTCTTTTGCAACCAGAAAGGAGTAAAAGCAAAGAAAAACAAGCAAGCAAACAGCTATATAATTTAATTCGCAATATAATCATCCTTTTTATCTACAATGGCATCATATACAGAAAGAAGCTCGCCTTCGTGAAGTGTTACGAGTGCGGAAATTTTTTCTTCCATGAGTGATTGATTTTCTATGAAAGGAAAAGAAAAGCACCACATCGGGTTTTCATGTCCTTCTTTTTCAGTGATGGTCACTTCTTGTTGTACAAAAATATCGGTGTCATAATAGTCAAAAATGGCATCGTATTCCCAATCACTAATTTCTTTTTGACAAGTAAGCGAAAGTGATACGACCAATTGTCCGTCCTCTTCGGTAGCAAAAATACCGAAAATCGTTTCCGCATTCACATCTAAAGTGTATACACCGATTTCTTTTTCGAGAAATCCAGTTTCGTTGTTTTTTTGCATGAGAACAAGAACTTCATTATCCATAAAAATCTCCTTTGGCATTACTTTATTTCAATATTGTTTCAAAATTATTTTCATATATGTGTAGTATTTTTCACTAGTATACTACACTTTTGGAGTTTATGCAAGATAATAGCGAAAATTCTTTGAAATATTTTAGTAACGAATCAAAAGAACTATTGATTTTTCCGTTATGCCATATATTTTCCAATATCTTCGAGAGTGATTCCTCTATGCAATGCAATGTTAATGCCATTGGCGATGATACTTGAAAGTCGCTCAATGACGGCATCCACCTCTTTTGGTGTCACAAACATATTTTCCGTGTAGGGATCGAGGAGTGTCGTAATCATATGGTATTTTTCTTCTTCTTGTAAATCTTGCAACATCTCATAAAAGGCGGTATTTCCCTTTGAATGCTCGATCATATCCTCTAGTATCGAGTCCATTGTATCGTTTACGAGTGTCGCCGCATCAACGACAGTTGGCACACCGATGGCAATGACAGGAATGCCGAGTGTCTCCTCATTGAGTAACATTCTCGGATTGCCAACCCCAGCCCCCGGGGCAATGCCTGTATCTGACATTTGTATCGTGGCATTGATTCGGCTCGAGCGACGTGCCGCCAAGGCATCGATTGCAATGAGTATTGTTGGTTTGAGATTTTCGACGAGTCCTTTTATGATTTCGCCCGTCTCAATTCCTGTAATGCCCATGACTCCAGGGCTAATGGCAGCAACTGAACGCAACGTGCCTGAAACCTCTTCTGGAACGGCCTCGTGCAGATGGCGAGTGACCAAAAGTTTCGATACGACTTTCGGTCCAAGGGCATCTGGCGTGATGTTCCAATTGCCAAGCCCTGTAATTAAGACGGAATCTTTTTGATTTAAGTTGCATAATTCCTGTAATTCTTTCGATAGTGTTTCTATAATTTTTTCATGGCAATCGACAGAGTTGTCTTTTAATTTCTGTGATTCTATGGTAATGTAATTGCCAATGGGTTTGCCGATTTCTTGACTGCCCTCTTCATTTTTGATGATGACGTGTGTCAATAAAAAATCATCGTCTTCTTTGCTTTTGATGGTGATATTTTTGTAAATATCTTCTTGGTGGTCTCGGATTTTTCCTTTTTCGAGTTGCTCTGTCACTTCGATTGCAAGGTCTGTTCTGATGGCGAACTTTCTTTTTTCATCTGTTTTTTTCATTTTTTCACCTATTTCCGCTTATTTTTAGGTTCTTACTAGCTTTTTTTATTTTTTCACAGAAATTAAAATTTATGCATTGATATCTTTGTTTTCTTCTATTGATTCTACAATTAAATATTACCAATACAGGTTAAAATTCCAAGTTGCATAAAAATAGCATAACAGATTAATTAGTATCTGCTATGCTATCAAGTCTAACTTTTATGGGTCACTACAGACAGTGACTTTTTTGGATTGTAAATTTTAGTGGTGACGTGAATTTTATTGAGAGAAAATCAAATCTTTCCTCTACAAAAATTCGTCATACCGCCAAAACATCTGATAAAGATCGTTTTGTGCGGATTAACCGAAATATCTGTTGAGTAAACCTTCAAATGCTTTGCCATGTCTTGCTTCGTCTCTTGCCATTTCATGTACTGTGTCATGGATTGCATCGTGGTTTGCTTTTTTCGCTCTTGTTGCAAGGTCAACTTTACCAAGTGTTGCACCATTTTCTGCTGCTACACGCAATTCAAGATTTTTCTTAGTAGAATTCGTCACAACATCACCCAACAATTCAGCGAATTTTGCAGCGTGTTCTGCTTCTTCCCATGCAGCTTTTTCGTAGTACATACCAACTTCAGGATATCCTTCTCTATGAGCCACACGAGCCATAGCCAAGTACATACCAACTTCACAGCATTCGCCTTCAAAGTTTGCTTTCAAATCAGCGATGATATCTTCGCTTACGCCTTGAGCCACGCCTACAACGTGTTCAGCCGCCCAAGAAAGAGCACCTACAGCTTGTTCAGTGAATTTTTCAGGACCTACGCCACAAGTTGGGCATTTTTGAGGTGCGGCATCTCCCTCATGTACATAACCGCAGACAGAACAGACAAATTTTTTCATAATGATTACCTCCGTTATTTAATTAATAGTAATTGTTATACAAGAATGATTATAAACTAGAATATCTGGTTTGTCAACCCTTTTCCAAAAATTTACAATTTTTTAAGAAATAATAGTTTTTATCATGTATTTCTTCCTATTATATAGTATTTCAGATGAACTTCTCTTCAAAGAATTTCTTGAAGTGTGTATATAAAAAAGTGTAGCATATCTCGTTCAAATGAAGACCATCGTGTTGGTAAAACGTTTCCTTTTCGCTATTTTCTTGCATCAGTGTATAAAAATCAATGAGTTCACATCCCATAGTATGGGCAATTTCCTTCGTTTTATTCGCAAAAATCTCAACTACTTCAAAATTGATCGGTAAAAAATCACCTTTCGTATCTGAAAGTGTGGGCAAGGTGAACAGCACAATCATGGCATTTGTATCTTTTTTTATTTTTTCTATCATATTTACCATGTTTGTCTCATAGCTTGATAAAGAAAGCGTGTGGTGTTGTGGCAAGAAAGCATCGTTACTGCCAAGCCATATAGAAACGAGATCAGGGTGTTCAGCGAGTACGTCTGTTTCTAGCCTTGCATTGGCACCGGGGGCAACTTCACCATTGACACCTCGATTATGTATTGTAAGTGCGGGGAAATCGGCTTGCAATTTCGCAGTCAACGTGTGAGTTTTTGGGATTCCGTAGCCAAAAGTCAGGCTGTCGCCAAGTGCGACAAAAGTTAAATTTTTCATGATGTCTCCTTTTTGGTATTGTCGATTCAAAATTGAATATCGCCAAAATGAAAGTAAGGCAGAGTCGAAGTACATCATTCAAAATGGCGATATGCAATTGGTATTGGAATATTATACCAGAAAATTTTGCAGTTGTGTAGAGTGCATAGTGACTATTTTGCGATAATTCCGACTGATTAATGCACAAGAATGGTAATTGCAAAATATGATTTTTTGTGAATCATGATCGACCTTGAAAATTTTATGCAAATTGACAACGAAAGAGCGGTGTGTCCGCACGAAGACGTTTTCTGGCAAGGTGTCTTGTATTTTATACAAAGGCATGGAAACGGTAAAAGTACCGTCCAGTGTATGAAGTATCGATTTTTTCGATACAGATTCGATAAAAAGAATGTCTTTGAGCGGAATGTTGACGAGCTGTCTGCCCGATTTTGCTTGGAAAAAGCCACTCGTAAGCCCTTTCAATTGGTATGTAGATTGATGACTTTCTTCTATAAAATTGATTAAAAGATGGAAATTTGCATTCCAATTTGTCAAATGGTAAAAGTTGGTGCAAATGAAATCTGACAAATCAAAAGCTGGATATTTCGTTTTATCGGATACGATATTGCATGGTTGTAAGGTGTAAATTGGCAAGCGGTGGAGATGAATCAAAATTTTTTTGATATTTTCAGTTGGTGCATCGTAGTAGAAGAAGAAAATATCAATTTTGTGGTTGCGAATGTAGAATTGGTATGCTTCTTCGGTCTGTGCATTGAGAACGACGAGTTCTTTGTTGCTTACATAAAACTGTTTGATTTTCCGTGCCTTTTCTTCAGGGAAAAAGGCAAATAAAAGTGTGTGCATTTGAAAACCTCCTTTAATGCAAAGTGTGTGTGAAATTAGTATTTCTAATAATATATCACATTTTATAGAGATAATCAAGTGTTTTCGACAAAAAATGACAAAATAATACATATTTCGTATAGTTACATTAAAAAATACTGAAATAAAGTGAGAAGAGGGGATTGCATAATGAAAGAAATCAAACACTTCGAGCGGTTTTTGACAGCAGGGATTATCAAAGAAATTACGAAGTACCAACAAGAAAATAAGAAGCAAGAGGCAGTGCAAGAAATTCGTCTACGCATTGGGCGACCGATTGTACTGCGGACAAGTTCGGGCAAAAAAATTTTACGTGGTACAAGCGTAGAGCGTGAGACACTAGAAGAAATTGTGCAACGGCTTGGCGGATATTCTCTGTATGCATTTGAGGAATCACTCGGGCAAGGATTTTTGACGATAGAGGGTGGACACAGAGTTGGATTTTGTGGAAAAGCCGTCATCATACAAGGGAAATTGCAAACGCTCCGCCGAATTAGTAGCCTCAATTTGAGGATAGCACATGAAGTCGTGGGCTGTGCCGAGCCGTTCATGCCTTACCTTTTCAATGAGGAGAAGCAGCTTTGCCACGTATTTTTGGTGTCACCGCCTGGTTGTGGAAAAACGACTTTTTTGCGTGACTTCATTCGCTTGCTCAGTGGGGAAGCATACGGCTACAGCGTGGGGGTGGTCGATGAGCGGAGCGAGATTGCAGCAATGCATATGGGTGAACCACAGATGGATTTGGGGGTGATGAGCGATGTGCAAGAAGATTGCCCGAAAGCGTTGGGCATGGTGTTTCTGTTGCGGAGTATGTCGCCCGAAGTCATCGCAGTAGATGAGTTAGGCAAAAAAGAAGATTTTCTGGCAGTCGAGGACGTATTGCATTCGGGGGTCAAATTGTTTGCGACGTTGCATGGCGAGAATATGGAGGGGATTTTGGCGAAGGAAAGTGTGCGAGAATTGTTTGGCAACATACGAGATGGACGAGTCATTTTCCTTGGGCGACGAGGGGGTGTGGGGTATGTCGAGGAAATCCAGACGACAGACGGCAAAAATATATATGGAGGGGTAGCAGATGTGGATTCGACTCATAGGTAGCGTGATGGTTTTGGGGGCAACGACGATGTTTGGTGTGCATTTTCAGCAAATTGAGGTGGTGCGAAAAAAAGAATTGCTCGAACTTGAGCGAGGGATTTTATTATTGAAGCAACAGCTCAACTGTTTTGGTATGCCCTTAGAGGAAGCGTTTTTGGCGGTAGGTGAAAAAATTTCAGGGACAGCGAGTCTCATTTTTTTGGAAGTCGCAGAAGCGATTAAGGAAAGACAAGCAGGGTCTGTTTCAGAAATTTTTCATGAAGTACTTGAACGTAAAAAAGAAAGCGGATTGCAAGAGAGTGATTTTTTGGCCTTGCGGGATTTCGGCAAAACGATTGTGGCATTTGCGAGAAAAGAAAATACAGGGAGCATTGATTTTTTACTGGAGTACATTAAAAAAGAGATTGGTGGATTGGAAAAACGCATTGAGAAAAATGGTAAATTGTATATGAGTGTGGGGGTATTGAGTGGGTTGTTGCTCGTAGTGATGTTGTGGTGAGTCATAGGGATTCAAAAAAGGGGGGATTTTTTTGGAAATAGATATCGTATTTCGCATTGCAGCTGTCGGTATTTTAGTTGCTGTGCTGAATCAAATTTTAATTCGAGCAGGACGAGACGAACAAGCCATGATGACGACTTTGGCAGGTCTAGTGGTCGTATTATTTTGGGTGATTCAATATATTTATACATTATTTGAGACGATACAGACGTTGTTTCAGTTATAGTTGAGGTGGTGAGATGGAGCAAATTTTAGTGATTGCAATCGTTGGGACTTTGCTTGCGGTGACACTGAAAAGTCGGAGCGGAGAAATTCGAGTACTCCTTGCGATCGCCACAGGGATTTTGATATTTTTGTATTGTGTAGTGCCACTGAAAAATGTATTGGAGTTATTGCATGAAACAGCGATTTTGGCAGGCATTAGCGAGGGGTATTTCGGCATTGTATTGAAAGTCATAGCCATTGCGTATTTGACACAATTCGGAGCGGCGATTTGCAAAGATGCAGGAGAGCAAGCCATCGGAACAAAAGTGGAGTTGGCAGGGAAGATTTTGATGATTGCGACTTCAGCACCGGTGTTGAGTGGGTTGGTGAGTGTGGTGATGGAGTTGGTTTGAGTTAGAGGAGTTGGCATTTGGCGAGTGGCGGTTCATGTTTGGGTTGCCGTGGGCTAGGAATAATGCTTCCTTCCCATCGGACTCGTTCGTTAGTGGAAGGGTGATTTTTTCGCCATCAATTCCCGCACCTGATATTGTTCCACGAATTACGTTACTTGGTTTAAAAGGTCACTACCCCAAACAGATTGGAGGTGATAACATGTCAAAACGCATGAAATTATTGGTGTTATGCTTTTTTACAATCGTACTTAGTTTCTTTTCTTTTACAGAAATTATATTTGCAAATCTTGAGGTGTTTTATGAGGGAGCAGAACTCCTTGGACCACTTGACAATTTAGACGTGAAAACAGACTCTGGAAATACCGTGCTGGACTTCATCAAAAATGTGATTTCGGGGGAGTTTTTGCCCTCATTTGCAACAATGCAAGAAGTCCTACTAGAAATGATGATCGGGGAATTTCAAACGCAAGCCACACTGCTTTTGGAAATGCTCTTAGTCGTCATATTGAGTGGCATTTTGCGACAACTTGGCGACTCATTTTCTGGGAAATCCGTTTCTGATATGGGATTTTTCATCTGTTATATGGTGCTGATCGTCGTCATCATCACTGCGTTTTACGACATCACCTCTCGTGTGGTGGAAATTGGCGGACTGCTCACAAGTTCGTTTGTTGGCATGTTGCCTGTTTTGTTTGCCATGTCACTCTCCAATGGAAATGCCTTGCAAACGGCACTGATTTCACCAACGATTATGGCGGTTTCGGGCTTCATTTCGTATGCACTCAATACGTTTTTGATTCCGCTGATTTTACTTTTGATGTCGTTAGAACTCGTCAACCATATTTCTGAAAAGCCGATGTTGTCTGAATTTACCGCCCTATTTCGTAGTGGCATTTCTTGGATTTTAAAGGGGGCGGCGATGGCTTTTGTTGGGATATTGTCGTTGCAAAAAATCGGCGGAGGTGTCATCAATGGTGTGGCGGTGGAGTCGGCAAAAATTGCAGTACGGGCAGTGCCAATCGTAGGCGATGTGATTGGTGGTGCAGTCGATTCAGCTTTGGCTGTGGCGACGGGGCTTAGAAGTGCCACGCTCGTAGGGGTCGTTTTGTTTTTGGTGTTGCTCTGCATTCCGATTTTAGTGAAACTCGTCGTCATCTATTTCGTGTTCAAAATAACGGCTGCTGTGGCGGAGTTCATTTGTGAGGAACGACTCGTCGATGCAATTAGTGGTGCTGGTGATTACATCGGGCTACTGTTGAGTACTATTTTTTTGATGGAAGGGATATTTTTATTTTCTGTTGTACTACTTTTGGTACAATTCTAATGAGGTGATTTGGAATGTTTTCTATTTTTATTGCATATATAAAAACTATAGTTGCTTTGACTATTTTCTCCACACTCGCATCGATGATGATGCCAGAAACGCAATTCAAAAAGTACACGGAATTGATTTTAGGGCTTCTGATTCTCGTGTCAATGATCACACCTTTGCTCCAACTCTTTGGTGTGAAACACACTCCTTTTTCCGATGATAATTTGTCGCAGTACGTTTCATCTGTTGCGGAAGATGCTGATTTTGATTTGATGGAAATTCAAAAACTGCACAAAACGACAGAACGTGAAGTGCTTGCAATCCTCGGAGATTTGCAAAAAGGGGGTGCGTGATATGGAATTTCGTTGGTTACAATCGAAAAATAAGAAAAATAGCAATTTGATATTTCTCATTTTTTTGATTGGCATTGTCCTACTTTTGCTGGGTGGGAGTCTAAAAGATTTTACAGGAGACGCAGAAGAAGTGGAAGTGGAAATGGAAGAAAATGCCCCTGTGGTACAACTTTTTGAAGAATCACAAGAACCGTATGCCACGGAGATTGAGCGACGTTTGGCAGACATTTTGTCTAAAGTGGACGGAGCAGGTAGTGTTGAAGTGATGGTGACGTACAAAAGTGCCGAAGAAAAAATTTTGGCAGTCGATTCGTACGTGGAACAGTCAGGGAGCGATGAATCTGGAAAAGAGGTGACGTACAAAGAAGAAGTGACGACAGTGTTGATTGAAGATGAAAATCGTGGCACAGAGCCTTTTGTCGTTAGCGAGAAAATGCCGAAAGTAGAGGGTGTTGTGGTCGTAGCTGAAGGCGGTGACAATGCGATTGTAGCACAAGGATTACATAATGCGGTGCAAGCAATATTTGATGTGGAAGCACATAAAATTACAATTTTGAAGATGAAATAGGAGGTAGTGCGTATGTTTACAATGAAAAGAAATCAAGTGGTGGTAACGGCATTGGCGGTGATGATTGGGGCGGCAGGATATCTCAATTTTCAAGAAAGCCGAACAGGAGACGGTGTGCAAACGGCTTTGGAATTGACAGAAGAAGGCGACATGGTGGCGGTTCTTACGGATTATGACACGTTGCCTGATGATGTATTTGAGGTGGCAGAAGTTGCAGAGACAGGAGAAGTTGCTGAAACAGGAGAAGTAGGAGAGGTAGCTGAAGTCGGAGAAGTTGCAGAGTATACGACACTCGATCCAATTACAGCCGAGCCACAAACGACTTTGGCCTCGACGACGACAGGAGACGGCACTGCAATTTTTGTCAATGGCACGAGTGTCCTTGATGGCATTGCATTTTTTGCCGAAGCAAAACTCGACAGAGAGCAAGCACGTGCCAAACAAAAAGAAATTTTAAATGAGATGTTAGAAAATGCAAATGTGAGTACAGAGCAAAAAGATTTGTGTAGCAACAATTTGATTGCGTTGCAAGAACGCATTGAAAAAGAGACGGCAGCAGAAGCATTGATTGAGTCGAAAGGATTCACAGAAGCGTATGTGAGAATTGACGATACGACAGTCGATGTGGTAGTCGACAAAGCAGAGTTGACACCAGCAGAGTTGGCACAAATTGAAGATGTGGTGAAACGCAAAACAGGATACACTGCGGAGCAAATTCGCATCAATACGTTGAAACAGTGAGCGTGTGGTTTTGGGAGGGCTTAGCCCTCCCGAGTGTGTAGTCGCCACAAAAAATCAGTTGTCTTTTCTAAGTACAAAAGACAAAAATCCGTCAATCCCACGCATAATATCATCGTGTGTCGTATCGAAATCACCTGTATACCAAGGGTCGGCGATGTCGCCTTTGCTTTCTGTAAAGTCAAGCAATTTATGTATTTTGTTTTCCGTATCGTGGTGTTTTGGAATGATACGTTCTAAGTTTTTCAAATTGTATTTCTCCATAACGAGTAAATAATCGTACGTATCATAGTCAGATAATTTGACTTGTTGCGAACGTTTTCCATCGCAAGAAATGCCAAGAGAGTTTAATTTTTTCTTTGCTTTTGGGTAGACTGGACTTGAGATTTCTTCTGTGCTTGTGGCAGCTGATGCGACAAAAAATTGATCGGACAACCCCCTCTTTTTCAGTACATCGAGGAATAAAAATTCCGCCATCGGTGAACGACAAATATTTCCGTGACAAATAAATATTACACCTATCATAATGTGTTTCCTTTCTGATTCTTTAGTTTATTGAGATACCAACTAGTGACTGCTGATTAAGTGAAAGATTCTAAAATCAACAGATAAAACCTTGAGACTCCGTCTCAAACTCTGCCAACAAAAACCTTTGAAAAAGTTGAAGCTAGGCTTTGAGAGAGCAAAACTTTAATTTTACTGACCTTAGTGCTTTGAAAGTTTTATATTTTTAGCAATATCTAATAGTGAACATTATTTTTCTGATTCCCATGATTTCCAAATATCAGGACAAAATCCCAAAGTGAATTTTTGGGCATTTCTCACAATCGGCGTTTGAAATAGTGCTGGATTTTCAAACAATGTCGACTCACGTTTGGACTCGTCAATATAATCCATGTATAAAGTTTTGTAGGCTTTCGATTTTTTATCGATCATATCTTCTACTGGAATCGTTTGTTTTGCCGCTTCAAAGACTTTTTTTGCCATGCCAAATTCATGGATTTCTATGAATTGGTATTTGATATTTCGTTCTTTGAAATGGCGTTCGGCTTTTTTGCTGTCGAAGTTTTTTTTGCTGCCGTAAATTTGTATGTTCAAAGTTTTGACCTCCTTGTAATTTGATTTGGTTTAGAGTTAGTATACAAGAAAATGTGGAACTTTTCAATACTTTTTGATATATTGCTCCTTTAATTCAATGTGCCTTAAAACAAGGTGCGAAAATGCAAGTGGGCGACCAAAGGTACGCCCCTACATATTGAATTTCTTCGCAATTTGATTGACATTCGTACCAATTGAATGAATCTGACTTACGTACTCGTCCAATCCATTAAAATCTATTTTCGGAGATCACCTAAACTATTTTCACTTTCAATCATGGTGTCTTTGTCAATCACCTCCTCAGAGTTTTTTAATTCTTCTTTGAGTCTCGCAAGATTTTGTAAAGAAAATGGTGCGACCTCTTCCTGTAACTCTGTTTCGTGTATGAGTTGTCAAGGGGCTTTGAAACTTTTTTTGAAATATCTACTTCGTCATTCAAATTATATTGCAGTGTATGAAATTTTCTATTTCTACTTAATTCTTCTTGTTTTTCCTATATTCTACCATGACAGCACCCATTCAATCATATGTGCAAATGATTCAACAAAAAAACCAGTGCCAAATTTCAACACTGGTTTTTTGCAAAGAAAAATCAATTAGCCGATATATTCATAGCGATGTGTCACTTGTGTACCATCTGCAATGAAATCGCCAATATCTGTCACACGGAAAAATGCTGCCATTGCTCCATTGGAACGATTCCAAACGTTATGAGCAAATTCAAATACATTTCCTTCTTGTACTGCTGTTAAATTTTGCCAAATAGGAGATGCTTCGTATGTTGCAAAATCTTCCCAACTTTCTACATTAATAAATAGATAATCAGGGTCAAACTCCACTAAATTTTCCAAAGCCAACGTTTCCCCTGCCGGGAATCCTTCTGGCAAAGACAATCCATAATGCACAAATACATGTGGATGATTCAAGTCATTGCTCGATTGTACACCTTTTGTCGAAATTTGAGTGACGATTGCAGTTTTGCCTTCTAACGAACCATTTTTTGCTACGTATTCAGCGACCAACGCATCGTAATCCGCAATATTTTGCTCTGCTTTTTCTACTTGACCAACCAATTCAGCCAAAGCCATATGAATTTGTTTCCAATCTTTATATCCATTTTCATCACTACTTAAAGTCGCTGGCAAGAAATATGTTGGGGCAATTGCATTTAATTTGTCAGCATACTCAATATTGCCCTCACTTGTAATGATGTAGTTTGGATCCAAATCCAACAACTGCTCCAAGTCGATTCCATCATCTGAGGCATTGATTCCTGTAATGTCATCAAACACAGAACGATCAGGATAGAAACGACCATATCCATCTGCATAAGAAACTTTAGAGGCATCTGCCGCATCTTCAGCTGGTGCAGCAGTAATTGGAGAAGCAATCGGAGGTGCATCAAGCATAAACAAATGATCCAAATATCCCCAATCTAAGATGACATAATTCCCAAATTCTGATGGCAATTCTTGTTCCCCATTTGCCATCATGATTGTACCGCCAGCTGTATTTTCTGTTGTAGCTGTTTCTGTTGCAGCTGTTTCTGTTGCAGCTGTTTCTGTTGCAGCTGTTTCTGTTGTTTGTGTACTTGCACTGCTTTCTGTAGCTGTGCTATCACTACTACCACCACAACCAGCCAAAGCTGAAATACTCATCACTGCAACCAAAAGCATTGAAATTGTTTTTTTCATTTTATATATCTCCTTTTTCATTTTCATTTTCATTTTAAATTTTGTTTCTTTATATTGAGATACCAACTAAATATTGCCATTTTTTTAAAAAAAGAACAAACTTTAAGTTCGCCCATTTACCTGAAGTTTGCAGTATCTCTTGGGTGGCGACCTTTGGTCGCCTGCTCCCCCG
>JAWXUZ010000005.1:0-53524 GCA_044425835.1 Bacillota bacterium
GGTTCGTAATGAAAATTCTGCTAAAAATATCAATACGATTTCACATATTTCTCTTTTGTCAGTGGCAATCGTCGCTGTTATCACTAAAAATGTGAAACAATTAAAGTCTGTAAAGGCACTACAAAGAGCATCTTAGACCTTGCAACTGAAGATTTATTTTCAATTCTAGCTCTGTTGAGCTAGGGTTTTGTTTGCCATACAATTTTTTTGTAAGATTCGTTATTTGCATTGTTTAGCGGTATTTTTAGATATTGTTTTGCCCATCTCTATTGAGAATGTGATGATGTTTTTCGAATTCAGTTGATTTTGACCATATGCCAAATTGTTGCTTTATGAATAACCGCCTAATTATGGTCGTTAGATTTTCGAGAGAATTTTTTCGTCAATATTCACAAAAAACGTAGGTGCTTCCTCACCGCCAAGACAGGCGGTCAGCGTAGCTGACTTTGCGTAGCAAAGTGAGTTGACCGTCGGAAATATCGTCGAGGCTTTTGGGGGATAGTGACGGGAAAATTATCCGGAAAGATAATGGCTAGAATTAAATCAGCGGTTCCTAAAATATTTATATTGACATTTCCGCTAGAATTTATTACCATATAGAGAGTAGTGTATGAATTCTATAATGTGTGTTTGTAGAATTTACATACCATTTATTTTGGAGGGGTATATGAGCAAAAAAAAAGAGAAAAAAGAAAATAAAGAAAACAAAAATAACAAAGATAACAAAGATGTCGTAAAAGATCTGATCCAATCACAAGAAACACTCGCAACTGCATTTGGTTGCGACAACGATTTTTTCTTCAAGCCAATGGGCGAATGCGAATGGTTTGTGCGTTCTGATGAAGACTTTCATTTTTTATCGTATTGGTTGACACCAGAAAAAAAAGTCGATGCTGTCGTTGTGAAAAAAAATGGCCAACCGATGATTTATGAAAAAAATGGGTATACTATGGTCGTTGCAATTGATTGTGTGAAAATTGGTTTTATTTTTGGAAATCATAAAAAATTAGGAGAAGGTATCTAAATGCCTCACATAAAAATTTATTTTTATGCAATCTTCTTCTATACAGTAGGAGGTTCTATCATTGAAAATTAGAAAAAGCTATGTGTATTATGGTACAGGCAAAGGAAAAACATGTCTCACAATAGGGCGAGGATTGCGTGCATTGGGCGATAATTTACAAGTCGTTATGATTCAATTTCTTGAAATTCGTGAGCGACAAGAAAATGAAGTACTCAAAAATTTTGAGCCTCATTTTCGTTTGTTTCGTTTTGAAAAAGCAAGGCAAGAAGAAGATTTATTAAATGAAGATGTCAAAAAAGAAATCACAAGCGAAGTCAAACACGCTTTCAAATTTGCAAATAAAATTGTCGATACGGGCGAATGTGAAATGCTCATACTCGATGGGATTTTAGATTGCGTGGCGAGTGGCTATTTGACAATTGAAGATCTAAGCGACATGCTAGACAAAAAACCACAGTATATGGATCTGATTTTGACAGGAGAATCCTTACCCGAGGGCATTGCTGATAAAGTCGATAGTGTATACCAAATTGTAGACGAAAAATAATTTTTAGGAAATATATTGACAAATACTGATATTTTTGATACAATTATTCCGTTGTCTATAAATACGATTGATATTGATCAACAATCAGATTAAACGAGGTGAAAAAAATGAGAGAAGGAATCCATCCTGAGTACAACCAAGTACCTGTAAAATGCAACTGTGGTAATGAATTTACAACAGGCTCAACAAATGAAGCAATCAAAGTTGAGGTTTGTTCTAAATGTCACCCATTCTATACTGGTAGTCAAAAACTACTTTTAGAAGCTGGTGGACGTGTAGAAAAATTCAACAAAAAATATGGCAGAAAATAATATTTTCAAGTACATTGAAAGGGTTGGGGCAATTGTCCTTGCCCTTTTTTGATATTTTTGAAAAAATCTTTAGAAATAAATATTTTAGAAAAGAGGTGCTTATGAAAAAAACGCATATCGGCGGTCAGGCCGTCATAGAAGGTGTGATGATGCGTGGCAAAGAAGTATATACATTATCTGTGCGAAACCCTGAGGGCAATGTCGTTTCGAAGACCAATCCTTGGAATGGCATCGGCAAAAAAGGATTTTTCAAGTTGCCGATTTTCCGTGGCATGGCAGCCTTTTTGGATTCTATGATTACAGGCAGTAAAATTTTAATGCGTTCAGCAGAAATTGCAGGCGAGGACTGGGCAGACGAAGAACCGACGAAATTCGAGCAATATTTGATGGACAAATTCGGCGACAAAATCACAGATATTGTCATCTACGTCAGTGTCTTTTTTTCCTTGATTTTGAGTATAGGGCTTTTTTTCGTATTGCCTGTATTCTTGGGCGGTTTTTTCAGCGAATCCGTGCCGACATGGGCATTGGGTGTTGTAGAAAGTCTCATTCGTTTTGCAATTTTTTTAGGTTATCTGTTGCTAATTTCACGCATGAACGAGGCAAAACGGCTCTTCCAGTACCACGGAGCAGAACACAAAACGATTGCTTGCTTTGAAGCAGGGCTTGACTTGACAGTAGAAAATGTACGTCCTTGTACGAGACTCCACAAACGTTGTGGAACGAGTTTTCTGCTTTTCGTCATGGTCATTAGTATGATTGTTTTTTTATTTGTGCAGACCGATATTATGTGGTTACGTTTGGCAATCAAGCTCGTTTGTGTGCCTTTCATTGCCGGCATTTCGTATGAAGTCGTCAAGTGGGCAGGCAATTCAGAGAGCAAATTCGTTGAAATTGTCAGCTATCCCGGGTTATGTCTACAAAAAATTACGACAGCTGAACCCGATGATCTACAAATTGAAACTGCCATTGCAGCGATGAAAGGTGTTTTGGAGTATGAAAACGAAAACGGCGAGGGAAGTCCTTCGTGAAATGCAAAATGAACTAGCTCAATTCGGCATTGAAAATGCAAAACAAGAAGCCGAAATTTTATTTTTCCATTGCATGCATTGGAGTAAAACACAATATATACAAAATGAAACGACAGAAATATCAGAAGTCAATTTACACCAACTCGATGCATTTTTACTGGAGAGGAAAAACCGTAAACCGTTGCAATATATCTTAGGGCAGTGGGAGTTTATGGGATTGCCCTTTTCAGTAGGAGAGGGTGTGTTGATACCAAGGCAAGATACAGAGTTACTTGTCGAGACGATTCTTTCTTTTGAGAAGGAATTTCACAAAATAGAAGCTGAAGCAGAAGCTGGAGCTGTTGCTGTAGCTGTCACTGGTCTCGATTTGGGGACTGGTTCGGGCTGTATTCCAATTTCTTTGGCTCATCATGGCAAATTCCAGATGTCTGCTGTCGATATCAGTGCAACTGCTCTCACGTATAGTCAAAAAAATGCAGTGGCTCTCGGTGTGGATATTGCGTTCTATGAGGGCGATTTGTTCGGTGGTTTGCCACAATCCCAAAAGAATACATTTTCTTTTATCGTGTCGAATCCGCCTTATATTCGTTCTGATATCATTCCGACATTAATGGAAGAAGTCAAGGATTTTGAACCGACTTTGGCACTCGATGGCGGTGCAGATGGTCTACTCTTTTATGAACGCATCATCGATGAAGCTCCGCAGTGGCTATGCAAGGGCGGTTGGCTCTTTTTTGAAATTGGTCACGACCAAGGCGAAGATGTATTTCGCTTGATGGAGCAACGTGGATTTTCAAGATGTGAGGTCAAAAAAGATTTGAATGGACTCGATCGAGTCGTTTTGGGGCAATTCCTAAATAAATTATCGTAAAAACTATCATAAAAAAAGAAATAGTAAACATACTAGAGGTGATGGCAATGATTGAAAAATTAGCAGAACTCGCAAGCAAATATATTGATTTATCCGATCAAGTCAATGATCCCGAAATTATCGCCGATCAATCGCTATGGCGAAAATTAATGAAAGAATACAGCGATATGACACCCGTTATGGAAGCATTTACAGAATACAAAAAACTCGAATCAGAAATAGAAGAAGCGTTTGCAATGCTAAATGACAAGCTTGATGATGAGTTTCGAGAACTCGTCAAAGAAGAATACGCAGAAAACAAAGACCGAATCGAAGTGTTGCGACAAGAAATCACATTGATGTTATTGCCAAAAGATCCAAATGATGAAAAGAACGTCATCTTGGAAATTCGTGGCGGTGCTGGTGGAGATGAAGCTGCTTTGTTTGCGAGTGATTTATTTCGCATGTATACGAGATACGCAGAAACCCGTAGGTGGAAAGTGGAACTCATGAATGCCAATGAAAGTGACCTCGGCGGTTACAAGGAAATTTCTTGTATGATTACAGGAGCAGGTGCGTATTCCAGACTGAAATTTGAAAGCGGTGTCCATCGTGTGCAACGCATTCCCACAACTGAAAGTGGCGGACGGATTCACACATCAACTGTGACGGTAGCAGTGATGCCAGAAGCTGAGGAAGTCGACGTGCAAATCAATCTAAATGACGTGCATTTCGATACTTTTAGGGCCTCAGGCAATGGCGGACAATGTGTCAATACGACTGATTCTGCTGTGCGTGCGACACATCTCCCAACAGGGATTGTGGCTTCTTGTCAAAATGAGAAATCACAGCTGAAAAATAAAGAACAAGCGTTAAAAGTGTTGTATGCGAGGATTTACGAAAAAGAACGCCAAGCCCATGATGCTGAAATTTCAGCAGAGAGAAAATCGCAAGTCGGGACAGGCAACAGAAATGAGCGAATCCGCACGTACAATTTCCCGCAAGGGAGAGTCACTGACCACAGAGTCAATTTGACATTGCATAAACTCGATATGATTTTGAATGGTGAGATCGACGAAGTGATGGACACACTAGCGACAGCGTATCGCATGGAGCAAATGCAAGAGGGACAGTCCTAACAGTGAGTGCGTGATTGAACGGGCAACCACAATGTCAAGGATAAATGCTTTTGTAGGGGCGACCTGTGGTCGCCCGACCGCCCCAAAGGGGCGGAATCAACATTTATATACCGACAGGGAGAAATGCTTTTTGTAGGGGCGACCTGTGGTCGCCCGACCGCCCCAAAGGGGCGGAATCAACATTTATATACCGCCAGGGATAAATGCTTTTGTAGGGGCGACCTGTGGTCGCCCGCCGTCCCAAAATCTTACTCTCTTTACACAGGAGGAGTCTATGAAAGAATTTAAAGTAGTCAGCCCATACGCACCAACTGGTGACCAACCACAAGCCATTGCCACTCTTGCCGATGGCTTTTTGGCAGGCAACAAATGCCAAACGTTACTAGGTGTGACTGGTTCGGGGAAAACGTTTACAATGGCAAACATCATCGAGAAAATACAAAAACCAACGCTCGTGATTGCCCATAATAAAACGCTCGCTGCCCAACTTTATAACGAATTTAAGGAGTTCTTTCCAGATAACGCCGTGGAATATTTCGTCTCGTACTACGACTATTACCAACCAGAAGCGTACGTTCCAAGTAGCGATACGTATATCGAAAAAGATTCCTCCGTCAACGATGAAATTGATAAATTGCGACATTCCGCCACAGCGGCACTTGTCGAACGTGAAGACGTCATCGTCGTTGCGAGTGTGTCTTGCATTTACGGTCTCGGCGACCCAGAAGAATACTACGGCATGATGCTTTCGCTCCGTCCTGGTATGGAAAAAGATCGAGATGAAGTCATGGGACAGCTCATTGTCATGCAGTATAATCGCAATGAAATGGCCTTCGAGCGTGGGACGTTTCGAGTGCGTGGCGATGTACTTGAGATTTTTCCAATCGGTGCCTCGAATCATGGAATTCGAGTGGAATTTTTCGGCGATGAAATCGAACGCATTACAGAAATTGATGTCTTAACAGGCGAACTCGTGTCGACCATCGACCACATCTCGATTTACCCAGCGTCTCACCACGTAACAGCGAACGAAAAACTAAAAGTTGCCATTCAGCGAATCGAGGCGGAACTCGAAGAACGCTTGAAAGTCTTGCAACGTGAAGACAAATTATTGGAAGCACAACGACTTTCACAACGCACGAATTACGACTTAGAAATGCTACTAGAAATGGGTTTTTGCAACGGCATCGAAAATTATTCGAGACACCTTTCCTTAAGAGAAGAAGGCTCGACACCATTTACATTAATCGACTTCTTCCCCGATGATTTTTTGATTATTGCTGATGAGTCGCATGTCTCTTTGCCACAAATTAGAGGCATGTACGAGGGCGACCGCTCGAGAAAAACCACGCTTGTGGAGTTTGGTTTTCGCTTGCCGTCGGCACTCGATAACCGCCCTTTGAAATTCCCTGAATTTGAAGAAAAAGTCCATCAATTATTATGCGTTTCTGCGACACCGTCTGTCTATGAAAAGGAACATCAAGAACTTGTGGCAGAGCAAATCATTCGTCCGACAGGACTTCTCGATCCAGAAATCGATATCCGTCCGATCGAGGGACAAATCGATGATTTACTACAAGAAGTCAACTGCACGACAGACAATAACGAAAAAGTCTTAGTGACGACACTCACAAAGAAAATGGCGGAACGTCTGACGGAATATCTACGAGAAGCAGGGGTCAGAGTGCGGTATCTCCATTCCGATATTGATACACTTGAGCGACTCGAAATCATTCGTGATTTGCGTATGGATGTGTTTGATGTGCTTGTCGGAATCAATTTACTGCGAGAGGGTTTGGACATTCCAGAAGTCAGTTTGGTTGCCATTTTAGATGCAGACAAAGAAGGGTTTTTGCGGTCGGAAACGTCACTCATTCAAACCGTGGGACGTGCAGCAAGAAATGCCAATGGGCGAGTCATCATGTATGCCGATAAAATCACGAGGAGTATGGACCTTGCCATTTCAGAGACGAAACGTCGGCGAGAAATCCAAGAGGCATACAACGAACTCCACGGAATCACACCGCAAACCATCGTCAAAAAAGTGCATGATATCATTAAAATATCGCATACTGTGACGGAAAAACAGAAATTCGGACTCGATAAAGATCCAGAATCAATGACACTAGCGGAGTTGAAAAAAGCGATACAAAAGCTTGATAAAGACATGAAGACAGCGGCTAAAGAATTGCAATTTGAGAGAGCGGCGGAATTGCGGGATCAATTGGTGGAGATGAAGAAGTTGATGTTGGAATGATAAGGGAAGCCATCGTAGGGGCGACCTGTGGTCGCCCGTTTGAAAGCGTTTTCGTTTCCTCTATCCTTTCAATTCCTTTGCGGGCGACCGAAGGTCGCCCCTACAATCATTTTTCAATAGTTGAAAAAGCGGCGGAGTTGCGGAATCAATTGGTGGAGATGAAGAAGTTGATGTTGGAATGATAAGGGAAGCCATCGTAGGGGCGACCTGTGGTCGCCCGTTCGAGAGCGTTTTCGTATCCTCTATCTTTTCAATTCCTTTGCGGGCGACCGAAGGTCGCCCCTACACAAAACCTGAATTTTCAAGATATATTTGAGACCGAAGGTCGCCCCTACGAAAATCGAAATTTTAATATCGACGTGGCTTTGCCACCCAAGGAGAACGAGCTTATGAACCAACAATACGAAACCCTAGCAGGGGTATACGACAATTTCATGGAAGAAGTGCCTTACGAAAAATGGCTCGACTTCCTACAACAACAACTCCAAACCCACGAGTTGCCCCCACCGAAAAAAATACTCGACCTTTGTTGTGGGACAGGCACAATGACACTCTCTCTGGCAAATTTAGGCTATGAAATGACAGGGGTTGACCTATCGGAAGATATGCTTGCGATGGCTCAAAAAAAAGTCAGTGATACACCACAAACAATCGACTTTTTCCAAATGGATATGACAGAGTTATACCTACCCAAAAAATACGATGCCGTCATTTGCTGTTGCGACGGTCTCAATTACTGTTGTGAAGATGGCGAATTGTTCGACACTTTTTCTGGTGTCGCAAACGCTTTGACTGAAAACGGACTATTTTTATTTGATATGAATACAGAATACAAATTCAAAGAAGTATTGGGCAACCAAGAGCATACAAATATTGACGAAACGTCGGCTTACTTCTGGGCAAATGAATATGACGACGACGAAAAAATCAATACGTACTACGTCAATCTATTCTTGGAAACGGAAAACGGACTGTACGAACGTCAAGAAGAATGCCACTACGAAAGAGCGTATACTATAGAAGAAATTTCTGAAAATTTGCAAAAAGCAAGTTTTGAAATCATAGATATTTTCTCGGATTATGAGAAAAAAGCAGTGCATGAAACAACGGAACGATTTGTATTTATAGTAAAGAAAAGGAGAATTTGACATGGAAGATTACATCATCAGAGCAACTGCAGGTGGCGGTAGCATTCGGGCTTTTGCTTGTACCACAAAAAATTTAGTCGAGCAAGCAAGGAAAAACCACGACACCAGCCCAACTGCCTCAGCCGCCCTTGGGCGTATGCTCACAGCTGCCGCTATGATGGGGACAACCCTAAAAGGCGAAAAAGACTTGATTACGATTCAAATTCGTGGCATTGGTCCGCTCAAAGGCATTGTGGCAACGTCTGATTCGAGTAGCCGAGTGAAAGGCTACGTATTCCACCCACAAGTCGACGTGCCATCGAAATACCCGGGGAAACTCGATGTGGCTACGGCAATTGGCAGTGGGTATTTGAGCGTCACCAAAGACATCGGTTTGAAAAAGCCGTATTCTGGACGGATTCAATTGATATCTGGCGAAATTGCAGAAGATTTGACGTACTACTTCGCCCAGTCTGAACAAGTGCCGTCTGCAATCGGTCTCGGTGTGTTGGTGGAGACAGACACGACCATTCGCCAAGCTGGTGGCTTTATGATCCAATTGCTTCCCGATGCATCAGAAGAAGTCATTTCCGCCCTTGAACAAAGTCTGAATCGTGTACCTTATACAACTGATTTGCTCGATATGGGCAAAACACCAGAAGAAATCCTAGATATTATTTTGGGCGATTTGGATTTGAAAGTTTTAGAGAAAACAAGTACTGAATTTTACTGCAATTGCGACAAACCAAGAGTCGAAAAGGCACTCATTAGCATTGGTCGTGAAGAACTCGAAAAAATCGTCGTCGAAGACCAAAAAGCCAACTTGCATTGTCATTTTTGCAATAAAGAATACGATTTTACGAAAGAAGAACTCGATACACTCCTCGCATCTATTTAAAAAAACTATAGATGGCTTAAAAAAACAAGAATCACAATTATATGATATTCACTAAACTAAGTCGCTTTTTGTTGCACATTTATATAGATAACGTACTTTTTTCCTTTTGCTATTTGAGTAAATTCATAAATTAAGTAAATTTATACTTTTTTTATTCAATAACAAAAAAAAATTGTTGCACATCTTATATAAAATACAACAAAAAATAAAATGCAATTTAATTTAGTTAATAATATATGATTTTTTTAAATAAGTAACGATTCCAATTGTGCCTTTTGTTGTAAAAAAAAACAATATCTTTCGTAATTATTAAAAACTAGGAAAACAACTTAATTTTTTTTCTAATCCTTACTATTGACAATAGACCATAAATATTTTATGATTAAGTAGTGATTTAATGGAAATGTTGTAAAAAAATCCATAATCACCCAAATGACGATAAAAATTCTTATAGAATCATAAAAGTTTATGAAGATTTTGTCGTTTTTATCACGTTTTATCACGTTTTTTTGTGATAGCTTTCTTAAAATAATTGAAAATAACAACAGTCAATATACTATGCCTACCGTGTATTTTACTCGTTTATTCTTCAATATTTTGAGTTGGCACTGCATATAATTCGTTTTACAGGTCTATATTTTATTTTAATTTTTGTACGATTATGTAGCAGTTTCTTCAATACAAATGATATCACTTAATTTTAAGTAATTTGCGTTTGTATGAAGTGTTAAGGAGTCTTTGATTCCTAAAGATTTTGTTCATGTACGTAGGTGATTACCAATGAAAGAGGTGAGAAAATGGCTTATGAAATCTTAAAAACCATTGTGGACGCTGAGCAACAAGCATTGAAAATGAAAAAAGATGCTCGTGACAAAGCAGAAAAAGAGAAAAAGGCTGCACTTGAAAAAGATGCAATCATGCTCGAATCAATGGAAAGAAGAACCGCAGAAGAAATCGAAAAAGCAAGACTCGATGCGAAGAGAGAAGTGGCAATCGTCGTTGATAAAATCAAGGCAACTACGAAAGAAACTTGCGATCTCATCGAAAGGAAAGCACAAGAGAAGAAAGAGGAGGCCATAGAGGCAGTCATTAGAAGGGTCGTGGGAAACTATGGCAGTTCTTAACATGCGAAAGCTTGTAGTTGCTGGTTTGGAAGGTCGCAAAACACCTTTTATTCACGATTTGATGCACTTAGGTGTCATCGAACTCAATTCGCAAGATGGCTTTATGAAAGACGAAGACGAATTTTCGACTGAAGTTTTTCGTACAAGCAATAGTGCTGAAGTGGGTCACTTGGATGCAGAAATTGCTCGTGTGTCAATTGCACTCGACATGATTGCAACGTATAGTGACGAGAAAAAACCGTTTCTACTCAGCAGAAAATCTATGGAACGTAGCGATTTTACAGAACATCTGTCTCGCTACAGAACAGAAACCGAACGTAATGTCGATACAGCTGTAGAGGCACATGCAAAAATCATGGACGGTCAAAATGAAATCAATCGCTTGAATTCATTAATTATTGGTCTATCTCCATGGAAAACGTTCGACGTTCCTCTCAATTTGAGAGAAACGGAATTTGCAAAAGTCATCTTAGGTAGTGTTGGGCTTGCAACAGACATCAATGCACTGACGCAAAATTTGCTTACAAAAGTGCCTTCTGCCTCTGTGCAACAAAACGGACAAGATGACCAACAGCAATACCTCTCTATTATCTGCTTAATCGAAGATGATGCTCTTGTGTATGAGACGTTAAGAGAGTACACTTTCAACCCGATTCAATTGCTCGAATATGATGGACTCGTACAAGATGCCCTTCAAGTATATGAGCAACAAATCATGGAAACGCAAAGTTTGATCAAACAAAACGAGGGCATCCTCGCAAGTTTGGCACCGGCTAGACCAAACATCGAGTTTTTGTATGATAGTTTACACATGAGTCGTGACCGTGCGGCAGTCGTTTCACGTATGCTAAATACAGATACTACATTTTATTTTGACGGCTGGTTTCCAGCAAAGGCTCAAAAGAAAATTGAAGCAGTACTTAATAAGTACGAATGCTATTACGAAATTTCAGAACCTGACCCAGATGAAGATGTACCTGTTTTATTACAAAACGGAAACTTTGCAACGCCGTTTGAATCTGTAACAAATATGTACAGCTTACCGGGTAAGGGCGACATCGACCCTACGACAGTACTTGCACCATTTTACTTCATATTCTTTGGTATGATGTTAAGTGACGCAGCGTATGGTCTCATTCTTGTCGTACTCACTGCAATTGCAATGAAAAAATTCACGCTTGAAGGCTCAAAACTAAAAATGGTAAAAATGTTTTACTATTGCGGTTGGTCAACTTTCATGTGGGGTGCATTGTTTGGCGGTTGGTTTGGTGACTTCTTTACTGTCGCTGCCAAGACGTTATTCGATGTAGACTTTGTAATTCCAGCTCTTTGGTTTGATCCGCTCGCAGAACCTATGACACTTCTTATCTTCTCATTGATTTTAGGGGTCATTCACTTATTTGTGGGTATGGGTATGCAAGCGTATATCTTAATCAAAGATGGCAAAATGTTTGATGCGATTTGCGACATTTTCTTATGGTATGCTTTGCTCGTTGGAGCAGTGCTATTTGGTATTGGCGGTTCGATTTCTCCGGGTGCAACTATGCTTGGACAAGTTTTGGCAATCGTTGGTGCTGTCGGCATTCTTTTGACTGGTGGCAGAAAAAAATCAAATCTTGCCGGAAAACTTATGGGTGGTCTTGGTAGTCTTTATGGCATAACAGGATACCTATCAGACGTTTTATCTTATTCAAGATTGTTGGCTTTGGGCTTGGCAACTGGTGTTGTCGCTAAAGTAATCAATACTCTCGGCTCTTTGGCTGGGGGCGGTATCGCAGGGGCATTTGTACTTTTGATTGCACTTGTATTTGGTACTATATTTAATGTTGCGATCAATGCGTTGGGTGCATTTGTTCACTCATGTAGATTGCAATATGTTGAGTTTTTTGGGAAATTTTACACAGGTGGCGGAAGGGCATTTGCACCTTTCGAAAGACAAACGAAATACGTTAGAATTTTAAAGGAGGAAGAAAGCAATGGGTGAATTATTTAGTAGTGGACAGTTTTTAGCAGTTTTGGGTGTAGCAATTGCAACACTCGCAGGTATTGGTAGTGCAATTGGTGTAGGTATCGCAGGGGAAGCAGCAGCAGGTGTTGTTTCTGAAGATCCAAACAAATTTGGACAAGTATTGTTATTACAAGCTCTTCCAGGTACTCAAGGTATCTACGGACTTTTGGTTGCGTTCTTGATCATGGTTAAAATCGGCCTTTTGGGCGGTGGCATTGTAGATCTTACTATGGAACAAGGTGCTGCATTTTTTGCTGCTTCTTTGCCTATTGGTATTGTTGGTGCGTATTCTGGTGTTGCCCAAGGCAAAGCAGCTGCGGCTGGTGTTATGCTTGTTGGTAAAAAACCAAGCGAACTTGCAAAAGGTATGTTATTTTCAGCGATGGTTGAAACATATGCGGTATTGGCGTTGTTGATTTCTTTCTTGATGTACAACAGCATCGCAGTATAAGAAACCACAACCTATTACAGCATAAGTTAATTTACGTTTAAAGAGAAGGAGGGGCACTCCTATGAATGACGGAAAAATCATCATTGACAAAATCATAGCGATGGCAGACAAAGAAGTAAAAGTGATTGAATCTCAAGCGAAAAAAGAAGTAGATGCAATCATAAAAGCAACAAATGACAAAGAATCAAAAAAAGAAGAAAAATTAGAACAAATGATGCAACACGTAGGCGATGAATTGAAAGCAAAAGAAATTTCATCAGCTGATTTGGATAGCAAAGTTATGCTCCTTGAATGCAAACAAGGCATACTCAATGGTATCATTTCTGAAGCTAAAAAACGTTTGGTTTCTCTATCTGATGCAGAATATACTAAAGTCGTTGGCGACATGCTTTCTGCCTTGGATTCTTCTGTCGGAAAAGACATCATCGTATCCGCAAAAGATGCAAAAATACTTGCAGATGTAATCAAAGAAAAAGGTTTTTCATTGTCAGATGAAACAAGAGATATTGATGGCGGATTTATTGTAAAAAATAATGAAGTTGAATACAATTATTCTTTTGAAAGCATTCTTGCAATTGAAGAAGACGAAATCAGACAAACAATAGCAAGCATTTTATTTTAAGGAGGGGTTAGAAAATGGCAAAACAAAAAATCTACCCTTTCGCCGTTGCCAGCATTCGTGCTATGGAAAATTCGCTATTTACAAAACAGAAAATGTTGCAAATGGCAGACGCAAAAAATATGGAAGATGCAATGCGTATTTTTTCTGATAGTGCTTATGGAAAACATACTGTAAAAGATTATCACGATTTTGGTGAAATGATTCATGCACATTTAGAAGAAATTTATCAAGGGATTTCAGGAATCATTCCTGGCGAAGCTTTGATTGACATCTTTCTATACAAAAATGACTTTCACAACATCAAAATACTTCTAAAAGAAGAAGTTTCTGAAGTGAGTGGAAAAAATCTTTTGAGTAGAAGTGGTACCGTACCAATTGACCATTTGCAAAAAAGCATCAGAGAAAGAAACTATATCGGTCTTTCTCATATTGATGGGCAAGCGGTGGAAGAAGCTGTTGCAATGTATGCAAAAACGAAAGACGGCCGTCATATCGATATCATCTTAGACAAAGCCTATCTTGGTGCAGTCAGCAAGGCTGCAAAAGAAATGGGTCACCTCTATTTGATTCGTTATGTAGAATTGGTTGCAGATATCCACAACTTGAAAATGGCATTGCGTATTAAAAATTCAAGAAGAAGCATTGAACTTTTTGAAGAAGCTGTATTGCCTGGTGGTGGATTGTCCAAAAACGAACTTCTTCGTGCGTTCCGTAGCGAATCCCTAGTTTCTGGCTTTAGAGATACACCTTACGGTGAATTTTGCGAAAAATATATGGACTTAGGATTTACAGCGTTTGAAAAAGCGTGCGACGATTATTTGATGAATTATATCAAAGATGCGAAGTACAAAACGATGACCATCGAACCAATCATGGGATTCATTTTGGCAAAACAAATGGAAGCAATTTCATTGCGTATCATTTTGACTTGTAAATTACACGATGTGGCACCTGAAGTCATAAGAGAAAGGGTGAGAGAAGCGTATGTCTAAAGTTGGAATTATTGGCGATCAAGATAGTATTATGGGATTTCTCGCACTTGGAATTGATTTGTTTCCTGCTTATGAGGCAGACGATATCAAAAAAACAATTCACAAAATGGCTCAAAGAGATTATGCCATTATCTATATTACAGAAGATGCAAGCCTTTTGGCTGGAGAAAGCCTTGCAAGATACAAAGACTTACCACTCCCAGCAGTCATTGTCATTCCAGGTTCATCTGGTAGCAAAGGACTTGGTATGAACGAAGTGAGAGAATCAGCAAAACGTGCCATTGGTGCGGACATATTGTTTAACGAAGAATAAGAATGTAGGTGAGGGAGTATATGAAAACAGGCACCGTAGTGAAAGTGTCAGGCCCGCTAGTTATCGCAGAGGGTATGAGAGACGCAAATATGTTTGACCTAGTCAGCGTATCTGAAAAAAAATTAATTGGTGAAATTATTGAAATGCACGGAGACAAAGCTTCCATTCAAGTATACGAAGAAACATCTGGTTTAGGCCCTGGAGAACCTGTATATTCTACAGACATGCCTATGAGTGTGGAACTCGGCCCTGGTCTTGTTTCTACAATCTATGATGGGATTCAACGTCCTTTGGAAGAACTTTACAAAAAAGGTGGCACAAACATCCAAAAAGGTGTTGAAGTCAAATCTTTGGACCGTGAGAAAAAATGGAAATTTGAACCACAGAAAAAAATCGGTGATACAGTTGAAGCTGGTGATGTCATTGGTGTTGTACAAGAAACTGCTGTTGTGGAATGTAAAATCATGGTTCCAGTTGGTGCAGGCGGTACAATCAAAGATATTTTCCTCGGCGATTTCACTGTAACTGAAACAGTTTGTATCATTACAAACGAAAAAGGCGTTGACGTAGAAGTGCCAATGATGCAAAAATGGCCAGTACGTAAACAACGTCCTTACAAAGAAAAGAAAACACCTGACTCCTTATTGGTGACAGGACAACGTGTTGTAGATACCTTCTTCCCAATTACAAAAGGTGGGGTTGCTGCAATCCCTGGACCTTTCGGTAGTGGGAAAACAGTAACACAACATCAATTGGCAAAATGGGCAGATGCCGACATCGTGGTTTACATCGGTTGTGGGGAACGTGGAAACGAAATGACTGACGTTTTGAACGAGTTCCCAGAACTAAAAGACCCACGTACAGGCGAATCTTTGATGCAAAGAACTGTACTGATTGCAAATACATCTGACATGCCGGTTGCGGCTCGTGAGGCGTCAATTTATACAGGTATTACAATTGCGGAATTTTTCCGTGATATGGGATATAGCGTAGCCCTTATGGCAGATTCTACTTCTCGTTGGGCGGAAGCACTTCGTGAAATGAGTGGTCGTTTGGAAGAAATGCCTGGTGAAGAAGGTTACCCTGCGTACCTTGGTTCACGTTTGGCTCAATTCTATGAAAGAGCTGGTGTGGTTGATTGTTTGGGTTCTGAAGGTAGAACTGGTACGTTGACTGCAATCGGTGCGGTTTCTCCTCCTGGGGGGGATACTTCTGAGCCTGTATCTCAAGCAACACTTCGTATCGTAAAAGTATTCTGGGGTCTTGATGCGTCTTTGGCCTACAAACGTCACTTCCCTGCAATCAACTGGTTGACAAGCTATTCCTTGTACCAAGATAAAGTTGACGCATGGACAGACAAAAACGTGCAACCAGAATTTTCAGCACACCGTACTGAAGGTATGATGTTGTTACAAACAGAAGCTGAATTACAAGAAATCGTTCAACTCGTTGGGGTGGATTCTCTATCTCACAGTGACCGTTTGATTCTTGAAGTGGCTCGTGCAATCCGTGAAGACTTCTTGCACCAAAACTCTTTCCATGAAGTGGATACTTACACTTCATTGCAAAAACAATACCGTATGTTGAAATTGATTCTTGATTTCTACCACCAAGCACTCGAAGCAATCAAAGCAGGCGTTTCTATCGTTAAAATTACGAAAATGGACGTTCTTGAAAGAATCGGTCGTGCGAAATATATCGAAGAAGATGGTGTGGATTCTGCATACGATTTGATTGAAGATAATATCAAAGCACAATTAGACAAATTAGTGAAAGAGAGGGCAGATGAACTATGATAAAAGAATATAGATCAATACAAGAAGTAGCAGGCCCTCTTATGCTCGTAACAGGTGTAGAAGGTGTCAAATACGACGAACTCGGTGAAATCGAGTTGGCAAATGGCGAAATCAGAAGATGTAAAGTCCTAGAAGTAAACGGCGATTCTGCGTTGGTACAATTGTTTGAAAGTGCAACTGGTATCAACTTGTCAGAAAGTAAAGTACGTTTCCTTGGCAGAAGTTTGGACTTTGCAGTTTCTCCTGACATTCTCGGTCGTGTATTTAGTGGTATGGGTCAACCAATTGACAATGGCCCAGCAATCATTCCTGAAAAACGTCTCGATATCAACGGTGCACCAATTAATCCAGCTGCACGTGCGTTCCCTGATGAGTTTATTCAAACAGGGGTATCAGCGATTGACGGTTTGAACACGCTCGTTCGTGGACAAAAATTGCCTATCTTCTCTGCTGCAGGTTTGCCACATGCCGACCTTGCAGTACAAATTGCTCGTCAAGCAAAAATGAGAGCTGGCGATTCTAAATTTGCCGTTGTATTTGCGGCGATTGGTATCACATTTGAAGATGCTGAGTACTTCATCAATGACTTCAAAGACACAGGTGCGATTGACCGTTCTGTAGTCTTTGTCAATCTTGCAAATGACCCTGCTGTTGAGCGTGTATCTACACCTCGTATGGCACTGACTGCTGCTGAATACCTCGCATTTGACCAAGGCATGCACGTTTTGGTTATCATGACAGACATCACAAACTACGCAGATGCACTTCGTGAAGTTTCTGCTGCGAAAAAAGAAGTTCCAGGCCGTCGTGGATATCCTGGTTACCTCTATACTGACTTGGCGACTCTATATGAAAGAGCTGGTCGTATCCGTGGGGTAGAAGGTTCTGTTACAATGATGCCGATCCTTACAATGCCTGAAGAAGACAAAACGCATCCAATCCCTGACTTAACAGGTTACATCACTGAAGGACAAATCATCCTTAGCCGTGACCTTTACAAAAAAGGCATTGAGCCTCCAATCAACGTATTGCCATCACTTTCCCGTTTGAAAGACAAAGGGATTGGTAAAGGCAAAACTCGTGAAGACCATGCCGATACAATGAACCAATTGTTTGCTGCATATTCTCGTGGGAAAGATGCGAAAGAATTGATGGCAATCCTTGGGGAATCTGCACTTTCTGACGTTGACTTAATCTATGCGAAATTCGCTGATGAATTTGAGAAAAAATACGTTTCTCAAGGTTTCAGAAACGACAGAAGCATCGAACAAACGTTGGAAACTGGTTGGGAACTACTTCGTATGTTGCCAAAAGCAGAGTTGAAACGTATCCGTGACGAATATTTAGAAAAATATCTATCAGACGGGGAGTGATGAGTTATGGCTAGATTGAATGTCAATCCGACTCGTATGGAAATGACTCGTTTGAAACAACAATTGAAAATGGCAACTCGTGGGCATAAATTGTTGAAAGATAAATTAGACGAGTTGATGAAACAATTCTTAGATATTGTGCGTGAAAATAAAAGATTGCGTGAGGAAGCTGAAAAAGCCCTCGAAAGTGCATATAAAGATTTCGTTGTAGCAAAAGCCATCATCGGTGAAGCCAACGTTTCTGCGGCTCTTATGATTCCGCAACAAACTGTTGCAATCAAAGTGGGACAAAAAAACATCATGAGTGTTGATGTACCTGTATTTGATTTCCAAAAAAGTGAAGGCAGTCATGACATTTATCCTTATGGCTTTGTCAACACTTCAGGGGAACTCGACAATGCAATGCTTTCATTTTCTGCTGCAATGGATCCATTATTGCGTTTGGCTGAAAGTGAAAAAACTGCACAGTTGCTCGCACAAGAGATTGAAAAAACACGCCGTCGTGTAACAGCACTTGAAAATGTCATGATTCCAAATCATATTGAAACTATTAAGTATATCACTTTGAAATTGGAAGAAAATGATAGATCGAGTAAAACTGGCGTAATCAAAGTCAAAGAGATGGTAACGAAAAAAGCCATCGAAGAAAAGAAAAAATTAGATGCAGAACTCGAATTGAAACGCCAAGCAGCACAAGCGTAAGTCGTTCGTTCTCATTATTAGAAGTACCCCGTTTGCTTTTGTAGGCGGGGTACTTTTTTTGGTTCTTTTTTGAGAGTTGGGGAAGGGTTTGGGCAGGGTTTGGGGGTTCGCCTTTGCGTTTGGTGGTTTGAGTTTTCGTCTTCGGCAGGAGGTGGGGGTTCGCCTTTGTGATTGGTTGTTCAAGTTTTCGCCTTCGGCAGGAAGAGAGTATTGGTTCCTTCTCGTCGGACTCGTTCGCTAGTGGATTGGTGGGGCTGTGGTTCTCGATTTGACCATCTGATATTGTTTCACGAATTGTATTTGCATTGTCTTTGAAACAAAGTTTCAAATCGATGCAAATAAGATTCGTTCCACAAATACAGATGGTCAAATCGAGTTCGAGCGTGTGGAATGGTTGTTTTGCGAACGAGTCCAACGATCGAAACGTGTTGGGGGTTTGGGGTGGTTAATTTTTGGCTATCGAGGGGTTGAGTGCAGTTATTGTTGTGAGTTGGGGTTTGCATTGGGTGTTCGGTAGTTCAGGGTTTTGTTGCCGTAGGTTGGAGTATTGGTGGGGCTGTAGGGGCGACCTGTGGTCGCCCGTTCTCTATAAACGATAATTTTTGTAATATTTAGTGTTTGGTGGCAGGTTTGGACAGCGTCCAAGGTCTTATATCTTTAGATTTTAATTTTATGCAACGCCCATGACAAAGCCCCAAGCTCTTTCCCTCAAAACGTATACCCTTTCTTAAACTTCTTCCGCTCCTCCCACGTATTGAATATAATCGAAAAGTCATAATCCTCTGGATAAAGCTCACGAGCAGAAACTTTCAACTTGACTTGCTTATAATTCACTTTCTGCTTCACTCCTTTGATTTGTACAATCAAATCCCCCATTTTATCCTCGGGCTGGTACACCACTCCGATTTCTTTTTCTTTCCCAACTTCCACGCTATCACCCATCACAAACTGACTTTTCGGCTGTTTCGCCACTTTTTCTTTTTGGATTTTTTGCAATCTCCCTTCCGTTTGTACGATTTCAGGATTGTAATTCGACTGTCCGTATACTGTCGTTTCCGCACGGTGGAGCATATGCTCGGGAAAGCCTAATTTTTGTGCGATGTGAAATGCACAACTGATACCTGCTTCGCCGATCTGCAACTGGTAGAGCGGTTTCAAATTCTCTCGGTCAAACCCCATACACGCATTTTGTAAATCTGGTGTGATTCTTGCATATTCCTTTATTTCTGGGTAGTGTGTCGTTGCCAAAAAGAGACATTGCTTTCTTCGGAGTTCCTCTAAAATGGCGGTGGCAATGCCCATACCCTCCGTAGGATCAGTGCCTGAACCGAGTTCATCGAGTAGCACGAGACTCTCGCCGTCCACTTGCCCGATGATTTCAATGACATTCGTGATGTGTGCCGAAAAAGTCGACAGATTTTCAGAAATACTTTGTCCGTCACCGATGTCGCAAAAAATCTGGTTGAACATCGAAAAATAACTGCCCTCACCGACTGGCACATGCAGTCCACACTGTGCCATCAAAGATAGCAATCCCACCGTTTTGAGTGCAACGGTTTTTCCGCCTGTATTTGGCCCTGTAATGATAATGCCGTGGATATTGTCGCCCATCTCAAAATCGAGTGGGACACAAGTTTCAGAACTAATCAAGGGGTGTCTGCCTTGTACGATTTTCATCTTTCGATCCGTTGCAATTGGCACTGCTCTCGCTTTCATTTTGTCCGATAATTTCGCTTTTGCAAATATAAAATCAAGGTTTTCCATACACTCTTTGTTGATATTGATTCCGTAGACGTGATCTTCCACCAAGGCAGTCAGTGTATATAATATATTTCTTACTTCGCTATCCTCTTCAATTTCGAGATACGACAACTCTTGTTGCAATTTCTGGACAGATGACGGCTCAATGAATACCGTTGCTCCTGTACTAGACGAGTCGACAATCGTCCCTGTAATCTGACTTTTGTGCGTGCGTTTCACTGGCAAAACGAGTCGCCCATTTCTAGTGACTATATGCTGATCGGAAAAACAATCTTTTCTATTGCGAAGAATTGTTTCGAGTTTTCTTTTGATGTTTTCGTTTGCATGGAGCATTTTTTTTCTTATATCTCTCAAATGTGTAGAGGCAAACTCACTCACTTCATTATTTTTGATGCACCGCTCGATTTCTCCAAGCAATTCATCTAAATTGAGAAAGGACTCCCCATAAGCAGAGATTGGCAACTCCATATATTCCGATTTTTTTAGATACAATTTCATTCGATTGCAAGCATAAATGAAATGACCAACGGAAACGAGTTGTTCTGGGAGCAACATCGATCCATTTTGGCTAAGCTCTACTTTTTTTGTGAGGTCAGTCATGAACGAAATCGGCGGATTGCCGAGGACTTCAAACACTTTTTTCGCTTGCGTTGTTTCGTCCATTTTCTTTTTGCATTCCGCTTCGCTCAGTGTCGGCTTCAAGTTGCGTATAGTTTCTTTGACAGTCTCCGAAAATGACATTTCCGAGAGTTGTTCGAGTATTGTTGTAAATTCCAAGGTCTCAAATGTGTTCATATATAAATCTCCTTTTATCACAAAAACCCCCTACAGACTCTTTTTGTATACACAAACTACATCTGTAAAGGGGTCTACTTACTTTGCTACGCAAAGCCGACTGCGTCGTCCGCCTTTCATGGCGGTAAGGGGGTCTACTTACTTTGCTACGCAAAGCCGACTGCGTCGTCCGCCAATGGTCAACTCACTTTGCAAGCAAAGTCAGCTACGCTGACCGCCGTCTTCTTCGGCGGTGAGGTCATGGCGGTAAGGGGGTGCTTATTTATAAAATATAGTACAAAATTTTCTGGAAGTCGTGAGAGATTGGTCGATATCGCTTCCAAAATTTACATCACAATATTAATATGAGATAACTTCTGAATCTCCAAATCTGCATTGTTCGCCAAGTAATCAAGAATCAAATCTTGAATGTCTTTCGGATACGAAATCAATATATTGCACTCCTTATAAAATTCATATCCTCCTGTCCCAGTGGCACGGTAACTACTCATCGCCACACGGTAAATGCGATCCTCGTCAAGTGGATCACCATTTACAAGTACATTCCTTACACGATCCCTAATTGGATTTTTCATATGAATGTCATACGAAACACCTGCGAAGTAATCGTAATTGTAATGCTCATGCTTCGGTTTTGTAAATGCATCAGACACTACAAGTTGTCCATCTTCTACTTCAAAATACGTCGCACACTGCTCAAGTCCTTGGCGTAAAATATCGCCCCTCATTTCAAGCAACATCACATCATTTGAAAACGGAAATACTTTCATGATATTATTAATTTTCAATTCCCTTGGCAAGTGAATTTCTTGATTCGGGAGTGAAGTCACTGAAATATCAGCTCCTGTCGTGTGGAGTTGCACTGTATTACAAAAATCAGCAATGGCACAACCATTTGCCGCCATATCCGCTTTTTCACGAGAGCGTACCGACTCTTTGATCGTCCCTGCCTCTTGCGAGAGCCACTCCTCACTACGGTCTTTCACTACTTTGATTTTTTCTAGGAAATTGGCACATTGTACACCTTGTGGCAGTATGATTTCCGATTGTATTTCTAAAGTATCGCCGAGTGCAATTTCAATTTTAGCGTATTTATTGGCATTCGGTGGCAATTGTAAAATATGCGTACCGAAGTAGTCTCGCCCCTCTTGTTCCATATGTTGGTGTGCCGTGAGCAAAACATCAAATGACAATTCCTTACAGATTTTACAAGCTATATTTTCATTGCCTACAGTGAGATTTTTCCCTGTATCGAGGTCATCTTCAAATCCCCCATGGTAAATACAGATGGTCACATCACACTGGCCTTTCATTTCAGCCAACACTTCTTTGACTGCCATATACGAGTCGAGAATTTCCAAATTCACTAAATTTTCTTTCGGTTCCCACAGTGTCACACAATCGGTAACGATTCCAGTGAGACCAATTTTCAAGCCACTTTCTGTTTCATGAATGATATATTTTGTGAAATGCAACTTGCCCGAAGTGTCTTTGACATTCGCCACAATACAAGTGGCATCCATATTTTGGACATACTGAGACAAGCCCGAATACCCATAATTGAAATCGTGGTTGCCGAGTGTATAATAATCGTATTTTCCTTCATTAAATGCCACAGGAATCCCTTCTGGGAAGCAATTGTCTTTCCATAAATACCTTGCAAATGGAGATCCTTGTATCGTGTCCCCACCATCAATAATGAGGGTATCTGGTGTTTTGTCAAACTCGCCGATGCATTGCAAAATGCAGTTTGGTGTATCTGTTGCCGTTGAAAAAATATAGCCATGTGTATCTGATGTGTAGTAAATTTTCGCTTTTTTCATGTGGTGTCCTTCCCGAGTAGAGTGTTCCTCAATACCCTCACACGCCCCGTGTCAATTTCATTCTGACTTTTGTAGAAAAAATTTCAATGATCAATATCAGCAAAATCAGCCCCAGCAAAATTGCCCCGACTTCATTCCAGCGGTATGCATTCATGGCAAAAATCAAAGGAGCACCAATTCCGCCTGCCCCTACGAGTCCAAGCACTGTCGCATCACGCAAATTCATGTCGAAGCGATAAATGATCGTCGACGTAAAATCAGGTAACAATTGTGGCAAAATGCCATATCTAATCTTTTGGAATAAAGTACAGCCCGAAGCATCCAGTGATTCCAAAATACGAATGTCCAAATCTTCAATCGATTCAATGTACATTTTCGATACCATACCGATAGAGCATAAACTCATTGTCATAAGCCCTGCAAATGCACCAGGACCTGTCACTCGAATGAACATCAACCCATAGACAAAGGAGGGTATCGTTCTGATAGCCATTACAAGAAATCGGCTGATCATAGCAATCCATGTGGGTACGATATTGACTGCACCCAAAAAGGCTAGGGGTAAGGCAAAAATTGCCCCTACGATCGTGCCTAAAAATGCGATACAGACCGTCTCAAGGAGTAAATATGGCACACCCGAGTTTGTGGTATCGAGTAAAAATTCCATGTCGGGTTGCAATATCCCCACGACGATATTTTTTGCAATTTCTGTACCTGATGTACTCATTCTTGAAAAATCGAGTGTTGTACTGCTCCAAAGACAAATGAAAATGAAAAGTAAAACAATTCCAATTTGCATTTTGTACTTTGATTTCTCTGCGTATAGTTGTGTTTTGATTCTTTCTTCCAAGAAATCACCCCCTACATCAAGCGTTTGCGGATTTTATGACTGGTATATTCAATGATAAATACAGTCAAAAGTAGCATCAGCAAAATCATTCCGACTCTATCATATTCTTTCCAACCGATTTTTTCGTTCAAAATCATACCGAGTCCACCAGCTCCGACATACCCTAAAATAGAAGCATATCTGACATTCCCCTCAAAACAAAATAGGCAATTTGCAATATAAGCCGGTAAAATTTGTGGTAGTATCGTCACAGCAAGTGCCTTGGGTTTTGTCGCCCCCATCGATTCTAGGACTTCATACGCCCCCATATCTACAGTTTCAATCTGTTCATACAGCAATTTTCCCACGTATGAAAACGTAAATACGAATATAGAAAACGTCCCTGCAATTGTGCCAAGTCCAAATAAATACGTCGCAATGAGAGCCGTCACAAGCGTTGGTAACGTCCGCATTACACTAAAAAACAATCTCGTTACGATGGTCACAATCCTACTTTTGACGATATTTGTTGAGCCAAGGACAGCAAAAGGCACTGCAAGAATTGCCCCAAAAATCGATCCGAGTAGAGACATTTTGATGGTATCAAAAAGTGGTTTCCAAATATAGGATATATACGAAAAATCAGGCGGTATCATTCGCAGTAAAATGACGAAAAATTCGTCTCCTCTTTTGATGAGTACCGACAAGTCAAAACCAGTCACTTTGATGGATACAATCAAGGCAATCAATAATCCCATCCAAATAAAAATTCCGTACGAGTCTGGTTGTTTGATTTCCTTGCCATCGCCGAGTACAATCTTTTTTCTAGGAATCCCCCTCATATCAATCACCCTCTCCTTTGGCGATGATTTCTGCCATCTGACTGCCGTAAATTTTTTCCAACACTTCTGCATTGACATTTGCAGAGTCGCCGTCATAGACGATTCGCCCTTCTTTGATGCCAATGACTCGATTGGCATATTCCAAAGCCAACTCCACATGGTGGATATTGATGATGACTGTAATGTTATTTTCTTGATTGATTTTTCTGAAATCACTCATGACTTGTTTGGCTGTCACAGGGTCAAGGGCTGCGACTGGTTCATCTGCCAAAATGATATTTGGGTTTTGTGCCAAAGTGCGAGCCAAGGCCACACGTTGTTGCTGTCCGCCTGAGAGTTGGTCACAGCGTACGTACGCTTTTTCTAAAATACCCACTTTGTCGAGGGCTTCGAGAGCCACGATTTTATGTTTTTCTGGGTAATTGGCTAACAAACATCGCCACCAAGACAATTCAGGCACATTGGCAGTCAATACATTATTCATGACTGTCGTGCGAGAAATGAGATTGAACGATTGAAAAATCATACCGATATTGCGACGAAATTGTCGCAACGATGACCCTTGTAGCGTTTTGACTTCCACTCCGTCGACTTGCAAAGAGCCGTCTGTGATATCGTGCATTTTATTGATGGCACGAATCAAAGTCGATTTCCCTGCACCAGAAAGCCCAATAATGGCGACAAATTCCCCTTGTTCGATATCGAGAGTCACCTCTTTTAATGCAGTAAATCCATTCGGATATGTTTTCGTTACATTTTGAAAACGAATCATACAATCTTCCTTTCCCATGGCTTGATTGACTTATCTTAGCTTAGCTTAGTGTTTTCCTTATATTTTATCATGCATAGTTTTCCCAAAAAACGAAAATTTATTTATGTATATAGAAATAAGACGCAACAACTGAATTATACAATTGCTGTGTCTTTTTTTCTATAATTATAATTTAGCCATTCATACTTCTTACGATATCTTGTGCTTTTCTTTCGTTGTCGTAGTCCGCATCTGTTGCTTTCATATATCCATCATGTGCATAAATTGCAATGACTTCTTTGCCCTCAGCAGTATTGCCAATATTAATGAAAGCTTCTTGTACTGCCGATACAAGGTCAGCGTCCATGATATCAGAATTTTTACTTACACTGACTGTGTCATTATAAATTGATGGCATTACACCAATGACATTTGTTTCTTCCCAGATAGTCGCTTCACGTGCATAGTCTGTCGTCCAAGCGTCTGCAAAGTCACGACGTGCGTCTGCATAAATCAGAGCCAAATCAATTTGACCCGATGCCAAACGAGCCATTGCACTACCATAAGAATCAGATGTTACTGCACTTGTTAAGTCCGTAATTGTTTTGCCGTAGTTGTCTTGTAACCAGATTGTTGGGTAAATATATCCCGCTGGGGAAGTCGTAGACATGACACTCCAGTTGGCACTGTCTAAATCTTCAAAAGTCAATTCTCCGCCACTATTTACAATGTCAGCGAGTTCTTGGGCTTTGTCTGATGTACCAGAGATGAGCAATGCACGGTATCCAACTGCTTGTTGGTCAGTGCCTTCCGTTGGCAAGCCGTCGTTCCAGTCTGCTGCATTGTCGGAATCTTTATTGAGACCGGCTCTTGTTGCTGTCAAAATGACGTCAATATCATCAGAATACAATACGTAAGTTCCACCAGGAATCAAGCCAATATCTGCTGTACCGGCACTCATTGCTTCGCCGACTGCTTCGTAACTTGTACCTACAGTAATTGTCACTTCGCCGATTTCATAGCCCAAAGTCGACAATTCTTCTTGCAACATTTCTTTGAGTGGTTCTGTTGCTGTCACGATTTCATCTGGATCTTTTGATGGTACAAAAGCCACGCTCAATTCTTCAATTGCGATTTTTTCTGCTTCAGCTGGTGCTTCTTCTGTTGTTGCCGGTGCTTCTTCTGTCGTTGCTGGTGTTTCAGCCGGTGCTTCTGCACTAGAAGAACTGCTGCAGGCACTAAATACACCGATTGCCATAGTGGATGCCACCATCATTGCCAATACTTTTTTCATAAAAATACCCTCCTTAAATTGCTTTTCCTTTTTTAAACTATATATTTCTATATGAGTATACACAGATAGTATACCTGTTCTCTGAAAATAATACAAGTATTTTATGAAAAAAGCCTAAAAATACGATTAAAATTACTGTTTTCCTGTAGAGCCAAGGCCACCACGGTCTTGATTGCCTAGATTTTTCTTTTCTTCAAATGTAATTTTTGGTTGGTGTTCAAAAATACGAAATTGACAAATGCGGTCATTGACAGCAATCGTCGTATCTCTTAAGGCATATGCTGGGAAGTACCATTGGTCGTTATCGCCGCAGTACGTTTCATCGACGATACCACAGTGGTTCGTTTGAATGACACCGAAATTTTTGAATGTCGAGCTTCTTGGGACGATATGAGCTTCGTAGCCTTTTGGGAGTTCCATTGCAATGCCGAGTGGGATCAAGGCAAATTCGTCTTTTTTGAGTACAGTTTCTTTGGCACAGCGTAAGTCGATCCAATCGGATTTGCCGTCTATGTATTGTAGTTTTTCTATTTCTTCTGTGAAGTATTTGATTTTTATTGTTTCGTTTTTCATGTTGATTCTCCTTTGTGTGGGGCAAAGAGAAAAAGAAAGACCTTGGGGCTTTGCCCCAAACCCTCACCGCCGAAGAAACGGCGGCTGCGTAGCAGTTTTGCGTAGCAAAATGAGTTGACCACCACCAGCTTTTGAAAAAACTGGACCAAAACTTTCTCTCCTCTTACCTAAGTGTATGGTAAATTTTATTTTTTAGTATTGTGGTACCAATTAAATATTGCCAAATTATCGTTTTATCGAGAGCGGGCGACCACAGGTCGCCCCTACACAAAGCCTGAAATATCAATATGTAGGGGCGTACCTTTGGTCGCCCGATTACATTCCCTCCACCTTATTTTAGGAACCATTTGATTGAGAGAACAATACATTGAGTTCGTAAAAATAAAGTTTTACTTCTCAAAAGCCTAGCTTCTCAAAGCCTAGCTTCAATTTTTCTCAATAATCCTTTACAACAATCTGAAAATACGCTTGTGGGTGCGTACAAACAGGACACACCATCGGTGCTTCCATTCCTGTATGTGTATGCCCACAATGTTGACACTGCCACGTTTTCATTTCTTCTCTTTTGAACACTTTTCCCTCGTTGATGTTTTGCAACAACTCACGATAGCGTTCTTCATGGGCTTTTTCAATTGCCGCCACACCATCGAATAACGTCGCAATGTGCATGAAATTTTCTTCTCTAGCTTCTTGGGCAAATTCTTTGTACATATCCGACCATTCGTAATGTTCGCCGGCTGCACCGTCTTTCAAATTTTCTGGTGTTTTTGGTACGTTCCCATCGTGTAAAATTTTAAACCAAATTTTTGCATGGGCTTTTTCGTTGTCGGCAGTCTCTTTGAAAAATTGTGCGATTTGTACGTAGCCATCTTTTTTTGCTTGTGCTTCGTAAAATTCATACTTGGTGCGTGCTTGCGATTCCCCTGAATACGCTGTGCGTAAATTCGTTTCTGTTTTCGTTCCTTTTAATTTTTTTTCTAAATCTTGCATTGGCAATTCCTCCTAAATTTATAATTCAGAATTACTTTTCTCAATATTTAGAAAATTATGCAAAGGATTTCCTTTTTTTACTTTGACATCTGCAAATCTTTTTCAATCATGGCAGAAAATGCAGTCCGCAAAGATGCCGAAAATCCCGCTTCTTCAAGGGCGGTTACCCCCTCAATCGTTACGCCTTTCGGCGAGCAAATGCGATCGACAATCGAAACTGGGTGTTCCCCTGTTTCTTTCACCATAGTCCCACAGCCGATTACGGAATCGGCAATGATTGCAAGGGCTTGTTTTTTTGGCATACCGGCTTTGACTGCACCATCTGCCAATGCATTGATATAGAGATAGCCAAACGCAATGGACGAGCCTGCAAGTCCTTGGAAAATCGGGAATATCGACTCTTCGATTTCTGTCATTGTGCCGATTGTTTCAAAGAGCGATTTTACTGTATTTTTTTCAGCTTCTGTCACAGTATCTGTACAACAAAAACAAGATGTCGCCATACCAACTTCGCCGTTGATATTTGGCATTACTCGAACGAGTTTGACTTCTTTGCCGAGTTGTTCTTGGTAAAACTCGATTTTTTTGCCTGCTGCGATTGTTACAATGATTGTATTTTTTTCTTTGATTTTCTCTTTGATTATTGGAAATACATCTTCCAAAATATGCGGTTTTACCCCAAGAATTACAACATCACAATTTGCAACGATATCCAAACTGTCGTCACAAACCACACACCCACCGCCGAGTGTTTCATTTAATTTTTTTGCCGAAGTCACGGTTTTACTCGTGATGTAAATGTCTTTTGGATCGATTTTGAAATCTGTTGTATTTTCTTTTTTGATGCCGAGTACTCCATTTAAAATACTACTGACCATGTTTCCTGCACCGATAAATCCATATTGCATGAGTATTCCTCCTAGTCTATTTTATTGTTCTTCAATCTTCCCATTTTCAATCCGCAAACAATCCTTCACATCGACATACGCCCGAATCCAATCCTCTACACCAGTACAAGTCAAAAAACTCTGTAACCCTCCAATGTACTGCATCAGATACTGCTGTCTGTTGCTGTCTAGCTCCGAAAACACATCATCGAGCAACAACACAGGCGATTCCCCTGTTTCTTCCTTGATGAAATCAATCTGTGCCAACTTGACAGCAAGGGCTGTGCTCCTTTGTTGCCCTTGCGAGCCGTAGAGCCGTACTTTTTTTTTAGCAATCAAAAAATCCATATCATCCTTATGTGGCCCATATTGCGTACTTCCAAGCAAGATATCTCTTTTTCTCCCATCTCTAATTTTATTTGCGAGTTGCTCTTTCGTACAATTCGGTTGATACTCCATTGTGAGCGTATCCTTGCCCCCTGTGAGCGTTTTCATATTTTGACTACATAATATACCCAACCGCTCTAAAAACGCAGTACGAGCCTTTATGATAGAAATGCCATACTGTATCAACTGTTCATCCCAAACAGATATCGTTTCTTCAAGTTTTGGTTTTTTCTGAATCTGCTTCAGTAGGTTATTCCTCTGTTTCAGTATTTTGTGATATTGTTGCAAATTATGGTAGTATACTTTGTTCGTTTGGCAAAGTTCCATATCGATGAAACGTCTTCTATGATTCGGACTATCTTTGACAAGAGCCAAATCTTCAGGCGAAAACATCACGGTATACAATGTACCAAACAACTCCCCGAGCTGTTTCAGTGGCAAGCCATCAATTGCAACTGCTTTTTTTTCATTGTGCCTCAGATGAACATCAATGCGACTTTTTCGCCCATGGTCAGACGTAACATGTACTTGTAGATGGCTTTCTTTCTCCTCAAAAGCAATGAGTTGACTATGCGTATTCGTCCGAATCGATCTTGCTGTGGCACTAAAATAAATGCCCTCAAGAAAATTCGTTTTCCCTTGGGCATTTTCACCGTAAATTAAATTGAGCCATTTTTGTGGTTCATATTCCAAGGGATGTAAATTACGAAACCCTTGGAACGATATTTTATCAATGACCACCAAGACACCACCTTATGCTTCTTCGTATTCCACCGCAAATTCACCAAATCCATCAACGAGTACAATGTCTCCGCCACGGATTTTTTTGCCACGCTCCGTTGCGACAATGCCATTGACATAGACATCCCCACCGCCAATAATTAACTTTGCATCAGAACCTTGCCCGATGATCCCCGATAATTTCAAGGCTTGTTGTAATTTTATATATTCCGTTGTAATTGAAATTGAATCCATATCTACACTCCTTTTTATAAACGCAGAGGCAATACCAAATATTTATACGAATCCCCAAACGTAGGTACAATGATACAAGGGTCAAGCTGTGCCACGAAATAGATCTTCACCGTTTCGTCATCTATGGCACGCAAGGCATCGATTAAAAATTTAGGATTGAACCCAATCGTCAATTCAGAACCTTCTACTTCACAAAAAATTTCTTCAAAGGCTGTACCCATCTCGCTTTTTCCGCTGATTTCCATCAAATCCATTTTTATATTGATAATGACTGGTGTTTTTTTCACCTCTCGAGCCACCAAAGACGCACGCTCAAGTGCTTGTATAAAAGCAATTTTATCGATGATCACTTGTGTTTGAAATTCAGTAAAAAAACTTCTTGAATATGCAATATATTCTCCTGCAATCAAAAGAGATACCACAACCGCTGTACCGATATCGAATAAAATATGCTTGTCTGTCACGTAAATATCCACGAGTTCATTTTCTTCTTGGGATAGTACTTTCATGAGTTCTTGCAACGTTTTTCCTGGAACAATTACTTTATCTTCAATTGTGTTTTGTTCCAATGTTTCTTTGCGATAAGAAATCCTGCTGCCATCAATTGCAACCAACTCCAACGAATCATTTTTGATTTCAAACAATTCTCCTAAAAGTACTGGTCGTCCGCCTTCTTGTGCCACCGAAAAAATTGTTTGACGAATCATATTTTTTAGTGCTACTTGTTCAATTTGCATTTTTTTTGTTTTTTCCACTTCTGGTAAATTCGGAAATTCTTCAGAATCCATTGCCATAATTTTAAATTCAGACGTTCCGCATCGAATGATTACTATTTCAGGGGATTCACTCACAATCGTCACCATATCCCCTTCCAAACGACGAATGACATCATTAAAAAACTTTGCCTCTATTGCAATTTTTCCTTCTTGACGAATGGTTGCGGGCATTGGCTTTGTTTGTATCCCGATTTCTAAGTCAGTGCCTGTTAGAAAGAACCCATCGTCATTTGCTGTCAAAAGTATACATTCCAGTATAGGCAATGTAGTTTTGCTCGAGACGGCTTTCATGACGATTGAGATGTAGTTTGCGAGTACTGATTTTTCACATACGATATTCAAGATGTTCACAACTCCTTATTGTTCACAGATTATATATAAATATATAGTTTTTTTAGTAGTAGTAGTAGTAGTGCCTGTGGATATGTGGAAATATGAGATTTTGCTGTAAAACAAAACGTTTGAGCAAAGGATAACCATATGGATATCTATAGAATAAAAAGTATAGTTATCCACAAAATACACATTTACACAAAGGAAATCAAACAATCCACAAAAAAGAAACAGGAAACCCACAAGATATATCCACAGATCGTGGATAAAAATTATTTTTTTAAATATAGAAAAAAGTTATCCACAGAGTAAAAGAAAAACCTTGAGAAATCAACTATTCTCCTTTTATTTTTTTCTCGATTTGCTGTATAATTGTTTGCAAAGAAGGATCTTTTTCAATTTGCTTTTCTATTTTAGAAACGGCGTGAATGACGGTGGTATGATCTCTGCCACCAAAATTCTCGCCAATTTTTGGCAAAGAAATATCGAGCAATTTGCGACACAAATACATGGCAATCTGACGAGGAAACGCAATATTTTTTGGCTTTTTGCTCCCTACCATATCTTCTATACGAATGTCGTAGTGAGAAGCCACGATTTCTTGAATCAAAGCAGGTGTGATGACGACAGCCACGTTGTCACTAAAAATATCCTTCAAGGAATTTTCAGCCAGAGAAATAGAGATTTTTTCGTTCGTCAAAGTGGCAAAGGCGACGATGCGAGTCAAAGCCCCTTCCAACTCACGAATGTTAGAAGCAATATTTTTTGCAATGAATGCCAGTACTTCACGAGGCACTTCTAACTTGTCAGTCTCCGCTTTTTTGCTCAGAATGGCGATTCTCGTTTCGTAATCAGGAGGTTGGATATCAGCGATAAGCCCCATTTCAAAGCGTGTGCGAAGACGTTCTTCTAGCGTTTTGATTTCTTTTGGTGGGCGGTCTGAAGAAATGATAATTTGCTTATTGCACCCATGTAAGGTATTGAAAGTATGGAAAAATTCTTCTTGCGTCCCTTCTTTTTTTGATATGAATTGGATATCATCGATTAGAAGTACGTCGATATTTCTATATTTATTGCGGAAAGCTTCATTTTTATTGTTTTGTATGGATAGAATCAATTCGTTGGTAAACGTTTCGCTCGTGACGTACAAAACTTTGGATTCAGGTGTTTCTTCTAAAATATAATGGGCGATGGAATGCATAAGATGCGTCTTTCCGAGACCCGAGTTGCCGTATAAAAATAGCGGGTTGAACGTTTGAGCAGGGGACTGTGCCACTGCCAAAGACGCTGCGTGTGCCATATGATTGCTATTGCCAACCACAAACGAAGTAAATACATATTTTGGATTTAAATTTCTTGGAATGGCATTTTTTTGAGCTAGTATGCCTAAATTAGTCTGTTTTTTTGGTCGTTCATCACCCAACAAAATATAGAAATTATAGTTTGTTTTTGTGATGTGCTTCAAGGTGTTGACGATTAGATCTGAATATTTTTGGTCAATCATTTCTTTTGCGACATCGTTGTCTGTTTGTAGGTAAAAAATATCCCCCTCAATGCCATAAGGAAGGATTGGTGAGAACCAAGTATCAAAGGTAATGGTATTGGTTTCGTTTTTGATCAATTCCATTGCCTCATTCCAAATTTTTATTGCGTCATCCATAATGTAAAAGCCTCCTAAATAATATGTAAAAACGTATAAACTGAAATATAAAATTCTAAAAAGTCACGATAAGGAGTTTTTAGATGAAAAAATACTGTGTATAAGTAAGTGCAATTGCAAACAATTCAAAAAAAGATCTGTGGATAAGTAAAGGACAACTATAAAACACGATAGATATATACACAAGAGGCGGAAGGCCTGTGTCCACAAAATCCACAAAGAAGTGTTTAAAAAAGCAATTAGTGAAAAAAATAGATTTCATCAAGAAATAAAAATGAAAGAGATGAAATCTTATAGAACACAACCAATAAAAGACAAAACCTTATGTGGATAAAAAAAATAGATTCACACAGTAGATTTAAGTTATGCACAGGTTTATCAACAGGTTGTGGATAAAAGAAAATAGAAAAGTAAAAAAACTGTAGATACTGTGTATAACTAAAAAAATAAATATAATTTAGTATATCAAAAGTTATCCACAACCGCAAGAGAAAATTTTTAAAAATCAAGAAAAAAATAAAAAATTGTTGAAATAAAAGTATTTTAATGGAAAAATGAGTCAGTAAGTAGTTGTAGATGAAAAACAAATGAAAAAAATTAATCGTATTCTCATAATTAAAGATAACATATTGTCGGTTTTTGTGGTATGATAGTATCGTAAAAATAATAAATGCTTTTTTTAGAAAAATTAAATTACTTTTTTATAACTCATTACGGGGAGGAACCATGAAAAAATCGAAGGTAAGAAGCTATGTTTTTCTTTGTATAGCGATCATTAGTTCGTTGTCACTTAGTGGATGCGAAATCACTTCAATACGAGCAGAAGAACATAAAGTACAGACAGAATTAGAAAGCAAACCAACTACATTTACACAATCGGTGGTAGAATTGAGTACACCTGTATTTCCTCAAGAAACGAATACATATGAAATAGAAAAAGTAGAAATTGCTGAATCGTCAGAAGAAATGATGGAGGAATGGGAAAAAATAGCGAATGAAACGCTGAAAATTCAACATGTACAAGACATTGGAAAGCATATGACAGATAGTACACAAACTACCGAGGTCATTTATGAAATAGAGTATCCTTTCCTATATAATGAAGCTATCGATTTTTATGTGACACAATTCCTTGCGGAAAGAAAACAAATTTTCAATATTACATATGGAATGGCAACAGACCTTGAATTTGTGAAAGAGAATAGGTTAGAAGAAATTATCGATTTGAAAGAGTTTACTTTGTCTGGGGTAGAGCAAAAATATGCGTATGATATGACGTATGATATATACAGTTTGCCAAATAATGAAGTGTCGATCATTTTTTATGAAACAGAAACGACGTTCCTATCTGGGAAAAAAATAGAACGCATACATTCTTTGTTATTTGATGAAATTGTCGGTGCATTGTTGCCAAAAGAAGCGTATCTATCTTTGGAAGTGGAAGAAGGAATCTCAAAATATTTTGAGGAAAGTTTACGTGCGTACATCCTTGAGTATTTTGAAAATGCGTCACAATATGACGGGCTTGCGTACGCTCCGTATACTGAAATATTTACAGAGGAATACAACTTTTATGGACATATGGGCAAGACAAATTCAGGAATTATAATATCATTTAATAGTGATACCTTGTTCTTAAATGAAGTCGGTGCTGTGGTCGTGCCAATGTCTACAGAATTGATTGAGCAATTAAAAACAGAAGCGACAGCAACGAAAAAAGAAGAAACTGTCCTCTTTGTAGAAAAAGAAAATGGTGAATTGCAATTGCCATTTTTACGCAGAGAAGGAGAAATCGATTCTACAAAACCGATGGTGGCACTCACAATTGATGATGGCCCAAGCCCACTTTATACCCCAAGAATATTGAGTGTCCTTGAACAATACGATAGTGTTGCTACTTTTTACGATGTAGGGAGTTTGGTGGACAGATACCCTGAAATTGTAAAAGAACAATACGATTCCGGTTCAGAATTGGGATACCATTCGTACAATCACGACAATTTCAAAACATTTTCGGCTCAACAAATACGAGCAGATATGGAAAAAAATAAAGCGGCGTACATGAAAGCGGTCGGCGGTTTGCCAACGACATTCCGTCCGCCATACGGAGCATGGGATGAAGAAGTACTCAATACAGTCGATGTGGCACTCATTAACTGGTCTGTCGATACGATGGATTGGAAAAGTAGAAATGTCAATTCGATTATGAATATCATCTATAATGAAGGGTCACTCGATGGAAAAGTCATTTTGATGCATGGAATTTACGAAACGAGTGTACAAGCCATTGAAATTTTAGTGCCGTATCTCGTAGAACAAGGATACCAACTCGTGACGGTTTCTGAATTGATCAATGAAAGATATGGTGTTTTGCCCCAAGCGGGGGATTTTTACGGATACAATGAATTTGCGTAAGCAGTGTTTGTTGAGTTAAAAAAATAAAATAAAATAAAAAAAATACGACTGTGTTTCAAATAAAAACATAGTCGTATTTTTTGATTCATTTTAAAAAGAAAGAATACTAGAATGATGGTACAAACAATACGTATACCCCACGCCACGCTCCTCTTCTTTTTGAGATTGTTCTTTCAAAACCCAGTTATTATCTTCATCGAGATTTTGAAAAAAAGTATCGGCAGGGAATTTTTTTTCGATTTTCGTGATATAGGCTTTGCTACAATACGGCAATAACAAATTGTATACAATCCCTCCGCCAATCAAAAATACTTCTTTCGTCGCTTCCCATTTTTTAATTTCTATGAGCAATTCATCAAGAGAATGACACACTGTTAACTGTTCTGTCGATTGCAATTCCTGATTTTTTGTCAATACGATGTGATGGCGGTTTGGCAAGGGCTTTCCGTTTGGCAAAGAATCGAGTGTTTTTCTCCCGAGAACAACGACTTGCCCTGTCGTTAACTCTTTAAACCTTTGCAAATCTTTTTTGATAGGAAAAAGCAAATCATTCTCATACCCAATGCCCCAATGCTCATCTACTGCTACGATGCAATTCATAAAAACCTCCTCATTAAATGGCGATTGGCACACGTCCAATGCCTTCCCCATGTTCATAATTTTCAATGACAAAATCATCTACAGTAAACTCGTAGAAATTCGTTTTCTCTGGATTGAGTGTTACTTTTGGAGCAGAAAAAGGCTTTCTTTCAATCAATTCTTCGACGATTTCTATATGCTTGTCGTAAATATGCATATCACTAATGACATGCACAAGCTCCCCAGCTTTGTAGCCTGTTGCTTGGGCAATCATCATAAGGAGTGCGGCATATTGCACGACATTCCAATTATTTGCGGCTAGTGTATCTTGCGAACGTTGGTTGAGAATCATATTGAGACGGTCGTCCATGACATTGAATGTCAAGCTATAGGCACATGGCTCGAGTCCCATATCTTGCAAATCAGAAAAATTATAGAGGTTGGTCATAATTCTTCTGGAATACGGTGTATTTTTGAGCAACCACAAGACATTATCGACTTGATCCATATCACCTTGTTTGAATTTATATTTTTGAGCGAGTTGGTAGCCATACGCTTTGCCGATACTTCCATTTTCGTCTGCCCAAGAATCCCAAATATGACTGTTCAAGTCGTTGATATTGTTGCTTTTTTTCTGGAAAATCCATAAAATTTCATCGACTGCTGCCTTGAAATTAATCGGGCGAAGTGTGAGTAGTGGAAACTCCTTTTGCAAATCGTAACGATTGACCACACCAAACCGTTTGATCGTATAAGCTTTCGTGCCATCCTCCCATATGGGACGGACTTCTTCTTTTTCTGTAGAAAGTCCATTTTCTAAAATATCTTTGCAATTTTTGATAAATAACTCATCTGCGTAACTCATATATATTCTCCTTTTTGTCATTTTAATTTTGCTGGGTTAGCCATTCTTTCGCCAGTTGCTGTAACGTTTCTTTCGTGTTTTGCTCAGTGTAGTGCAGTATAGTTTCCAAAAGATATTTTTGCACTTCGCCAATTTGTTTGCCTTTGGGTATGCCAAGGGCAATTAAGTCATTGCCATCGATTTCCAACTCCTTGATACACGTACATTCCTTGTTTGCAGTGACATTTTTTTGCAATTCCAAGATATGAGACCAATTATGATTTGGAAATAAAATTTGTTGGAGATGGCATTTGTAGTTGAAATTGTCGGCACCGAGTACCCCAAGTTGTTTGCGGATCGCATATGCAGTATCAGGCACAGGTATATGCAAATCCTTGAGCAAAGTACAGACCGTTTTTTCTGTATACGTATCAAATTTCAATGATTTGAAAAATTTTTGAGCTTCCTTTGGTGTGTAATTTTGCAGTGCGAGTGTCCAACGCAACACCGCCACAGCATCACATTTTGCTAGCTGTTGCAACAACCCATCAATTTTTACGATGCGTTCTGCAAACGTTTCGTTGATTTCTCTCAAAAGTCCGCTATTCCATAAATGTACCATGCGGTGGACATGCTTTGAAATAAATAATTTTTCAAGTTCAATGCGAATGCGTTCGACACTTATTTTTTTGATATTTACCATATTTTTTTGCAAGGCGAGGTACGTCGCTGGTTCGATATCGAAGTCGAGTTGTGCTGAAAAACGCACACAACGGAGCATTCGCAAAGCATCTTCTTGGAATCGCAAATCGGCATCGCCGACACCTTTTAGCTGTTGTTTTGCCAAATCTGATTGCCCCTCGAAAAAATCTTGATAGCCCTCACGCTCATTGTAAGCAATGGCATTGATTGTGAAATCACGCCGTCTCAAGTCTTCTTGTAAAAAAGAGGTGAATTGCACTTCTTTTGGGTGTCGACCGTCTTCGTAAATTCCGTCGATGCGGTATGTGGTGACTTCGTAATTCTCATGATTTATAACGACAGTCACTGTACCATGCTCAATTCCTGTATCGAACGTGTGCGGAAATAGTGATTTCACCTCGAGCGGTTTGGCATTTGTCGTAATGTCCCAATCTTTAGGAGCAATCCCAAGGAGCGTATCACGGACACAACCACCAACGATGTAGGCTTCAAACTGATTTTCGTGGAGTATGTTGAGTATGGATTCCACGTCTTTTGGTAGTGTTGGTTTTTTTTGCATATTCAAATCCTCCTATGTAGAAGTTGATTTTTCAAAATATAGTATACCATATTATTTGAAATAAGGAAATATCAAATTTTTTAGAAACGGTGTTTGTAAATAGCTATGGCAAACTTTTTTGATTTAATTTGAATTATCACTTGCAACTCTTTAAAAAAAAGGGTAAAATATAGGATAGGAAATTTTATGTTTTTTGAGGGTGGTCAGAACTACACAGACCGTTCCTTTATGAAATTTCTGATAGCGTGGGCAAGGGGGCTTATAAAGTGAGTGATTACCATTATAAAAAGAAAGATGAAACAAATCTCGAGGAAACCATTCGCCTTGATTTGATCAACCAACAGATGAGAGAGTTAGAATCTGATATTGATAATGAATTAGGCGATGAAGATGAATATTTGGAGGCGTTTTCCTCCGAACAATTAGGGAAGATAAAAAGAAAAGTAAAAAGACAAAAAACAGAATACGCAGACGAATACGAAAAAGAAACAGATGGCGAGTGGTTGACGAAAAAAAATATCACACTATTTTCTCTGTTGGCTGTCGTTTTGGTCATTGCAGGTTTTTTCGTGACGAGTACATTTATGAAAGATGAGGAAGAACCTCTGTCACTTGGCACAGAAGACGTGCAAGCGGAAGAAACACAAGAAATTTTTTACCGCTCCATGTTGTTGCAAGATATATGGGGTGAAGATCAGCTCGTGGCATATGACATCGAAAGCAAAACACCTGTGGCAATGACATTGATTGAGACGACATCAATTATAGATGATTTTAATAACGAAGTTGATTTTTCTTACTTTCATGAGGGTGAAATCATCATGGTTGGTAGAAATGATAACCGTGAAGTCGTATTCGTTTCACCTCATAAAGATGTCATAAAATATGAATCAGTCAATGTAGAAGTCGATCCGAAATCAGAACGCATTCTCGTCGTTGAACCGAATGAGATGTTTCGATATCACGAGGAAACACTCCTCATTTATGAGGGGGAAGAGCTTCCGCTTGATTCACTACAAGCAGTTGATGTTGTGACGTTGACAACGCTTTACGGCGATGTATTTTATATTAAAATGGAGCAAACGCACGGTGAGTTACTCATTGCACAAGAGGAAGAAATCAAAAATGGTCGCTTATTAATTGATGGCACGACAGAGTATTTGCTCGATCATTTGACACCACTTCCGCCAATTATTTTAAGTGAGGGCGAGCATACCATTGAAATTTCAGGTGATTTAATCAAAGACAAAATGGACACAATAGAGATTTTGCCGATGGAGTCTTTGACCTATGATTTATCTGAATTAGAAGACAAAACAGGCAAATTCGCAATCACATCAAATGTGACGGACTATGAATTTTACGTCAATGATGAATTGATTTCTGATCCACTGACCGCAGAATTTCCTTATGGAGATTATCGAATTAAAGTTTTGAAATCGGGTTACGTCGATTTTTCAACGGCAGTGGCACTCGATATCGATATCAAAACACTCAATTTGGAACTCGAAGAAGCTATTTTATTTGGTACAGTCGTACTCACAAGTGACGTTGGCACAGGGCAAGTTTACGTCGATGATGTGGCGATGGGCAAAGTGCCTTGTGAGATTAATTTGCCGTATGGCACGTATCATATTCGAGTCGAAGAAGTGACATATTCACCTTTTGCGACTGAAATTACAGTCAGCGAAGATTATATATATGTAAAGGCACAGCTAATGACAACAGATGAAAATAGAAGACAGGAGGAATGAGACGATGACATTTCAAGAAAGATACGACAATTGGTTACAAGACGGCTCAATCGACGAGGGTATGAAAGCGGCATTGCGTGAGTTGGCAAAAAACCCAAAAGAATTGGAAGAAAGTTTCTACAAAGAATTGGAATTTGGTACAGGTGGACTCCGTGGCATTATCGGTGCAGGGAGCAATCGTATGAACATCTATACGGTAGGCAAAGCGACACAAGGCTTGGCAAATTACATTTTGAAACAAGGACAAGAAGGCAAAGGTGTTGCTGTGGCATACGATTCTCGTAATATGTCTTTTGAATTTGCAAGAGAAACAGGACTCGTTTTGGCAGCAAACGGCATCAAAGCATACGTTTATAAATCACTGAGACCAGTGCCAGTGCTTTCCTTTACGCTCCGCCACTTGGGTTGTATTTCAGGTGTCGTTGTGACAGCAAGCCACAATCCACCAGAATACAACGGCTACAAAGTATACTGGGAAGATGGGGCACAAGTCGTAGCTCCTCACGACACAGCCATCATTGATGAAGTCAACAAAGTAGACAATTTCAAAGAAATCAAAAAATTGAATTTTGAAGAAGCAGTCAAAAGTGGTTTGTACAAAGAAATAGGTGACGAACTCGATGATTTGTATGACAAAAATGTACTTGAGCAAAGCATTCGTCCTGACATCGCAAAAACAGTGGGCGACAAATTCAAAATTGTATATACACCACTCCACGGTTCAGGCAACTTGCCAGTTAGAAGAGTTCTCGACAAAGCTGGATTTAAAAATGTAATCGTAGTGAAAGAACAAGAATTGCCAGATGGTGATTTCCCAACGATTCCTTATCCGAATCCAGAAGATGCCAAAGTCTATGAAATGTCCATTCCTTTGGCAGAAAAAGAAAATGCACAAATTATCATCGGTACAGACCCAGATTGTGATAGACTCGGCACGATGGTACGCAATGACAAAGGCGAATTTATCACTTTGACAGGAAATGTCGTTGGTATGATGCTCACAAATTACATTCTTGAGGGCAAAAAAGAACAAGGCACATTGCCAGACAATGGTGTCGTAATCAATACGATTGTGAGTACAAAAATGATTGCACCAATTTGTAAAGAATACGGTGTGGAGTGTATGGAAGTGTTGACTGGATTCAAATTCATCGGTGAAAAAATCAAAGGATTTGAAGCGTCAAAAAGTCATACATACTTATTAGGATTTGAAGAAAGTTATGGTTATTTGGCAGGCACATACGCAAGAGACAAAGACGGTGTTTGTGCAACGCTTTTGTTCTGTGAAATGGCTGCATATTATGAATCACAAGGCAAAACAGTTTATAGTGCGTTGATGGATTTATATGAAAAATACGGTTACTACCAAGAAGAAGTGAAATCAATTACACTTAAAGGCATTGACGGACTCGACCGCATCCAAAGAATTATGGAAGCGTTCAGAGGCACGACACCTGAATCATTTGCCGGCAAAGAAGTTGTTGTGGCGAAAGATTATCAAAAACAAGTATTCAAAGATTTGAAATCAGGCAAAGAAAGTGCAAGCCCATTGCCGAAATCGAATGTGCTTTCGTATACACTTTCGGGGGAAGAATGGATTTGCATTCGTCCATCGGGTACAGAGCCAAAATTGAAATTTTACATTGGAACAAAAGGAAAAACGTTGGCAGAAGCGAAAGAAATGGTAGCAAAAATTGTGAGTGAAATTGAAACTCGCATAGATGCGATAAAATAATTTCAGAAAATATCTTACCCCCGAAAGGGGGTATTTTTAAAGATAATAGAAAAAATATTGGGACTCTGTCACAAACCAATACTCCAGCCCACGGCAACAAAACCCTGAACCCCAAACTCCCCTCTCCCTAAAACAACTACATCACCACAAAACAAAAAAGCCGAAACCTACAGGCAAACCCTATGATTTTCGACTTTTTTACCACTTCAACTTATTTCAACTTATCTTCAATCAAATCCGCCAGTCTCCTCGCTTCTTTTTGCATAAGCTCCATATCTTTCCCTTCAATCATCACTCGCACCAACGGCTCTGTCCCTGAAGTACGAATCAACACTCGCCCTTCTCCAGAAAATTTCTTGTCGAGTTTTTCAATGGCAGCCACAATGTCTGCATCTTCCATATAGAGTTCTTTTTTTGCATTGTTGACTTTTGCATTGATCAGTACTTGTGGCAAAACCTCCATAACTTTTGCGAGTTCAGACGCTTTTTTACCTGTTTGCTTCATCACACAAAGCAAAGATAGTGCCGTCAAAATGCCATCTCCTGTCGTGTTATGGTCTAGGAAAATGACGTGACCTGACTGCTCACCGCCTAAATTATAGTCGTTTTCAAGCATATTTTCAAGTACGTATCTATCGCCGACTTTCGTCTGTTCTATATGTAAATCATTCTCTTTGCACATAATGGAAAGCCCAAGGTTTGACATCACTGTCGCTACCACGGTATCATTTTTTAACGTGCCATTTTCTTTCATATGTTGTCCGCAAATCGCAAGTATTTTATCGCCGTCAATCAATTCGCCATTTTCATCGACTGCCAAACAACGGTCGGCATCGCCATCAAATGCAAAACCAACGTCTGCACCATTTTCTTTGACGAGTTCCATCAAATCTTCCATATGCGTAGATCCACAAGCTTTGTTGATGTTCGTGCCGTCTGGCTCATTGTGAATGATGCACATATTCGCACCGAGTTCCAAAAAAGTAAGTGGTGCCGCTTTGTATGCTGCCCCATTGGCACAGTCCAACGCAATTTTTAAATTGCCAAATCGCTCTTTTGTAGTATTTTTTAGAAATTCGATATAGTCATCGAGGGCATCTTCAGCAAATGATTTCGTACCCAGATCACCACCCACAGGAATTGGCACCAAATCGCCATGACTCAGTATGACAGATTCGATTTCATCTTCAAGGGCATCGGGCAATTTATATCCGTCACGATTGAAGAATTTAATTCCATTGTACTCAATTGGATTATGGGAAGCAGAAATCATAACACCAGCATCTAGTCTATATTTGCGAACAAGATGTGCCACAGCCGGTGTAGGCACAACCCCTGCCAAGACTGCGTGGGCCCCCACAGAGCAAATCCCCGCCACCAAAGCCGATTCCAACATATCTCCACTCATTCGAGTATCCATCGCCACCAAAATGCGTGGTGCATTTCTTCTTTCTTTTGTGAGTACGTACGCACCGGCACGCCCCAATTCAAAGGCGAGTTGTCCTGTCAGTTCCTTGTTTGCGATGCCTCTGACACCATCTGTCCCAAATAATTTCCCCATTGGTAGTTCCTCCTAATCGTATGATTGGTTTTTTGAGTCGTTTCGATATATTTATTCTTCTGCTACTTCATCTAATTCCAATTCTGATTCTTGTTCTGATTCATCTGGTGCGGATTCTGTATCTTCTTCTGATTCTGAAAATGCATCTTCTACTGCCTCATTTTCTTCTACGTCTTCCTCATCAGTATCTTCTACTGTCTCATTTTCTTCTATATCTTCTGCTTGTGGTGTGTTCGTTCTGTCATTATAATTGTCGTACTCATATTCGTTTTCGTCTTCATTTTCGCTTTCTTCTCCTTCTTCCAATTCAGGATCGTAATCGAAATTTTCAGATACTTGGACAGTCAATGTCCCTGTGATATTTTTGTATGTTGTGTTCTCTGTAAAGACAATTGGCAATTCAAATTCACCGATATTTAGATGTTCCACATCGATATCGCCTTTCAAAAGAGCAGTATTGACACTATAGAGTATGCCTGCTTTGTCAATAATTTCTACTTTTGCATAATCCGCCACTTCGTATAATTTATCTGGCTGTTGCGATACGAGTTCAAATTGAGATGAAGGTACACTAAATTCTCTCGATTGGTCGCCGACAAAAGGAATCCGAACCTCTGTATACAAACTTTCGTTTGGCACGAGGTAAATGCCCTCTGGAAGTAATTCTTGTAAATAAAAATTCTTTATGACATCGCTCGTTGCCCCCTCAATTGAAATGGACGGCAAAGAAATGCCATATACATTTTCCATGAGAGACGTTTCGCCTTGCACCATTACACTAGACGGCTTGATTACAATCTCGCCTTTGTCATAATTTTGGTTTTGTGTGCCTGTCGTCGTCACAGTGATTGGAATTGTTTTGACTGCCATGCCATAAAAACTCGCCGTCACTTCTTTTGGATTGAGTGAAACATCAATGACTTCGTCCCCATCTTCATCGTATGGCACGAGTGCAATTTTAACGAGGGCTTCTTTTTGAATGTCTTGCCCAAGCAGTACCCCTTTGACGGAAACGACTTTATCTATGGCAGACGTTGCCCCAAGAATTGTCGTCGTTGATTGGCTTAGTTGCGGTTCAGAAAGGAGTTGTTCTCCACTCGTACTGCCGTTGATTTCAATCTGTATCGGCAAGATTTTTTCTGTCAATTCCTCTATTTTTACTGACAATACGGTAGGCGATTGGCTCATCACTGTATACGTACTTTCAGACGTCGTGCCACGAATAGAAACGTCAACAGGCAAAGAAACGATATCTCCTGCTGTTGCTGTACGAAGTGCCGAAAAATCAATGGAAGTCGTAATCCAATCGGGAGACGCAGCAAGGCGGTCAAGAGCCGTTCTTTGTGCTTTGACACGAAGGGTGACGGTCGTATCGAGAAGGTCATCAAGCCCTGCGATGGTCAATTCTTCTTCTGTTAGCAAATCTATATTTTCCAAAGTGATTTTTTGTGTATACGTTCTTGTGTCAATCGGTTGGTTGATATTTATAACAAGCACCCACATAATTGTAGCAATGATGACAGAAAGCAATTTCCAACCGATGTCTTGCATCAAAAAAGTCTTTAATTTACTCATTTTTCTTTCCACCTTTCCATAAGGAAAGTTTTTTCTTTCCGTTCTTTTGTTCAGGTGCAATCATAGAACGCAACTGTAGAGGTGACAAATTGCGGTACAACACACCGCCTTTTGCCAAAGAAAGACTACCTGTTTCTTCAGAAACGACAATGACAAACGCATCTGATACTTCACTGGCACCGATTGCTGCACGGTGTCTTGTGCCAAGTTCCATGCTGATGTGGTCGCTATCAGTCAGAGGCAAAAAGCAAGTTGCGGCTGCTATGCGGTGGTTTCTTATGATGACTGCTCCATCATGCAAAGGTGTATTGTGTTCAAAAATATTAATTAGTAATTGGCTCGTCACAACGGCGTCAATTGGAATTCCCGTACGCTCCAAATCGCCCAAAGGGACATCTTGCTCAATCAAAATTAAGGCTCCTGTTTTCACAGCCCCCATTTTTTCAACGGCACGCACGACTTCATCTGCCCCACGTGATACCGTTTTGTCTTCGACATCATCATCTTCTTTGCGGACAAAATAAGAAAAATATTGCCCTTTTCCAAGTTGTTCGAGTGCTTTTCTAAGTTCTGGTTGGAATACGACAATGACAGCGATAATCCCCACAGAAATTGTATTCGATAATATCCATAATATCGTGTTTAGCTTAAATAAAGTGGCAACGACAGCCAATACCAAGATGACTAAAATCCCTTTGAATAGTACCCAAGCACGTGTTTCTTTGACCCAAAAAATGATCTTATATATTATATATGCAACAATAAAAATGTCCAATACATCAGAAATACCAATCGAAGGGCGAACGAATCCCGTGATGCCTAAGTTATCAAATAATTGCATGAAATAGTCCACGGTTTTGCCTCCTTTCGTTGATTGGTGAATAATTTTTGTTTTTCGTTTTTATTGCGTTATATTTTTGTAATGACTCATGCCATACATTTTAGAAAATAGAAACTAAAATTTCTAAAAAGCATTGTAAATAGTATATCACAAAAAATATGAAATAGGTGTAATAATTTGAAATTTTTTTTAGTTTTTTTACAATAAGGAATGTTGCATAAATTTTTTTAATTTATCCCGAAAATATTTACGAAAATGTATGTGATTTTGGTAGATTTCTGTTTACAAATGAAGTAATATCTGCTATGATGAATGGATATAGCATGATTAATTTATATAAAAATTAGGGGAACTTTATTTTTAAGTGAATATATTAAAAAAATGGGGCGGATAATTTTGGAAAAGAGGTACAATTATGGATCAGAGAGGACTTATCATATCTAGCTGGATTATTGTGTGTTTGGTCGTGCTGATGTTCGTTGTAGGTTGTGGTGTTTTGACCGATGAAGAGGAAGAAGAAATTATAGAAGAAATTGCACCGATACTCGAACCGATTTCTTTGATGTTGGATTGGTATCCAAATGCCATTCATGCGTTTTTGTATACAGCTATGCACAAAGGCTTTTTTGCCGATGAAGGCTTAGAATTGCAAATGCGATTTCCAACGAACCCAAACGATGGTGTGGCAATGCCTGCAATTAACGATTGTGATATTGGGATTTATTATTTACAAGATACGATTATGGCCGCCATTGAAGAGAGGTTGCCGATTTCATCTATTGGGGCAATCATACAAGGCGATTTGCACGTTGTCGTTTCCTTGGCGGAATCAAAAATCAAAAGCCCTGCCGATTTCAAGGGCAAACGCATCGGATATGCAAGTACACCTGTTGCCGAAGCCATGATTATTTCTATGGCAGAGCAAGCTGGCGTTGAAGTGAACGACATTGAATTTGTCGATGTTGGGTTTGATTTGATGAATGCATTGACAACGAAAAAAGTCGATGCAACGATTGGGAATATGGTCAATCACGAGGTACCACAGCTCGAAGAACATACTTTCAATATCAATTATTTTTACCCTGTGGAGTATGGCATTCCAAACCAACACGAATTGATTTTCGTTGCCAGTATGGACTTGTTGGAATCTAGTTATGGTAAAGTCGTTGGATTTTTACGTGCGTGTCGTCGAGGGTTTGACTATACGAAAGAAAATACCGCTGAAGCCATTGATATCTTGATGGAAAATCAAGATGAACGCAATTTCCCTCTTACACGTTCGGTGGAAGAAGCCAATTTGGAAGTCATAATTCCTTCTATGGAACTTGTCAAAGATACGTTCCTGATGCAAGAAGATGACATCTGGCAAAACAATGCCGATTGGCTCTTTAATAAAGGTTTGCTCAGTCGTGAAATCAATGCACCAGGGCTTGTCAGTGCCGTCCCTGTCGTTGTGTACGTAGACCCTGTGAAATTACCAGAACCAGGAGAAGAAATTCCGCCAGAAGAAGAAACTCCAGAAATGAAAATTATGAGGAGAAAAGCACAACTTGCCGCCCAAGAAGACATCAAAAACGGTACAGTTCCAGATTTTCTTAAAGAAGGCGGAAGCGAAAGCAAAAGCAAAAGTAGCAGTGCAAAAGGCAAAGGCAAAGGCAAAAAAGGTAAGAAAAAATAAACCGATAAGATACAATATATATAGGAGATATAATAATGAAAAAATTAATTTTTGCAACAACAACACTCGCACTACTTTTTACAGCAACTGTATTTGCAACAGAAACCACTACAGAAGAAGATGGTGTGATGGCAATCACTGAAGCTGCAGATGGTGACGCAGAAGAAGATGTTATGATGATTGCATATTCTGCACCTCGTGCTTTGGCTTATGAAGCACTCGTTTCCATGGATTCTGATGATACAGCGGTATATTCAATTACAACACAAACGAACGAAGGCACAATGACTGAGTATCAAATCACTGAAGATACATTGTTTATCGATGCAATGACAGGTGAAAAATGCTCATACAAAGACATTGACGACTCTATGATGGATGTGAATTTTTACATCTACTTTGATCCAGAAAAAGCAGAAAGTGATCCAATGCAAGGTGTGGCACAAGCAGTCATTATGAATGTACCTATGGATGCGACAATTCCTAAATTATACGTTGTCGATGCTGTAGAAATGGAAGAAGATTCCGTTGCTTTGCTACTGGATACCGAAGGTATGACATTGACTGTTTCTAGTGTAAGTGCTGTCACTTCTTATGAAGATGGTACAGCTCTTACAGTAGCTGATATTACAGCACAAGACCGTATTTTCGTTTGGGAATCAACAGTTGAAGACGAAAGCGAAGACCCTTACCAAATTGTCGTAGCAGATGCAATTACAGGTATTGAATCACCAAAAGTCGTAGTGACAGAAGAAGCACCAGTAGAAGAGGTAGTTGAAGTTGAAGTTGAAGTTGTAGTCGAAGAAGTAGTAGAAGCACCCATTGTATCGACAACAGTAGAAATTACGATGTATGAAGGTGTGGGCTATATTCCACTACGTGCGACAGCAGATGCACTCGGATTGACAGTTGACTGGAACGCAGTAGATTCTTACGCTACCATTGCAAGTGATATGAGAAAAATGGACATTGCTCCAGGACAAACGATTTTTACTTCCGCACCAAAAGATGAAGCAATGGTAGGCATGCCAACACCAAAAACGCTCAACAAAGCATTTATCAATAGCGAAGCAAGATTGCAAGTAGACCCAGAAGTATTTTCTGTTTTGGTTGGCTTTGACGTTGTACAAGATAGAACTGCTGTTGTGATTTCATCAAACTAAGAAATAGATTAAGAGGTATTTTAACTATATTAGACTCTTTGTCAAATACCAAGGAATAATTTGTAGGGGAGGGTTCACCCTTCACCAAATACCAAGGAACGAATTTGTAGGGGAGGGGTTCCACCCCCTCCCTTATATAAATACCGTACTACATCTTCCATTTTTTAACCTTTCCCTGTGTATATTTTGTCGCAATTTGTTTTCGGAGTTGTTTGACAAAGTTGAATTTTTGTTGTATACTAAATATATTCCAAATATTGACGCGGGGTGGAGCAGTCTGGTAGCTCGTCGGGCTCATAACCCGAAGGTCATAGGTTCAAATCCTGTCCCCGCAATATGAAATCATGAAGAATACAAACCATGCAAATTTGCTGTTTGTGTTCTTTTTTTGTGTTCTCCTACATATATTACAGTAGTATAAAAATCCCTGTTTTACGAAAAGGAGAGAGTGAAATGTACAATAGACGATACGATAAAAAATTTTTGATGTTACGACAAGAAGTCGCTGGCTATTCCACTGGACAAAAAACACCGTGGGGGAGTTGTGCCATAGAAATAAAAAACAACAAAGGCACATTAAATGTGAAGGTGCAAGGGCTACGAAACCTCACCAAGCAATCGTATGATATCTATATGATTGGCGGACAAGAACGCAGTATTTACTGCAAAACCTTAGAGCTAGACAGCAAAGGGCAAGGTGAATTTTCGTATGCATTTGCTCCTGATGGCATAGGGGAATTTGGTGTGGCTATAGAAGATATACATACGATTGCCGTCATCGTAGATGACGGTCGAGATCACCAAATCGCCGCACCACTCGTTGCGTATGTCGGTGAAAAAACAGACTGGAAACCTTATTTCCAAAAAGCCAACCGTATAGAAAAAGAAATGAAAGTACCTACATTTTTGTCAAATCAAAAAGAGAATATTCCTCAAAAAACAGAAACAATACCAACAAAAGAATCATTGCCAAAACCAGTCGAAAAAATAAAAGAATTTCCACAGGCGGAATCCCCAGATAAAAAAGTATTGCTATCCTTTTCTGTGGATAACTCAAAAAAATCACCGTATTCAGGAAAACGAGTGACAAAACCAGAACCAGCAGAAGAAGTCTACGTTGCAAAACGCACGAATCCACAAAATCAAAACGACTTGAAAGTAGCAGAAAACGTTGAATTATCAATATCCAATCCGTTTATGACCATGCCATGGGAACGAAAAGTCTTCCAAGAAGAATCGCCTGATACATACCATGGAAGCTTCCGAGGGTTGATTGAAAAATTCAGAAAAGAGTTGACAGACCTTGAAAACGAGGGTATTTTCACAGAAAATGATATAAAAAAGATAGCAGAAGCCGGAGAAGTTGTGGATAGATCTGTGGATATAAAAGAGATTGAAGTGGATATTGTTGATAAATATGTGGGAGAAGCTGTAGATACCTTGCCTGCCATTGTGGATAAATCTGTGGATACTGTGGATAAAAAGATCGGTAGTACGGAATTGTCAACAAAAAAAATGGGCATTACTGGAAATCCAAAGCGGTTTTCCACGAATAAAAGCAGTCAACTTTTCAAAAATCATTTGAAAGTACAGCCTTTTTTAGAAACACCTGATGAGGTATGGACGTGTATTACGCTCGATGAATTGCTTTATATAAGAGAAATTCCGATTGCATGGCAAAGGGATTTATTTTTTCTATATCCCATGAAGAAGTACGGGCATTTGCTTTACAGGGAGGAAAACGGCGAGAAATTCGTTGCTGTGCCGATAGAGAAAAAGGACGTTGCCTTGTTTGAGAAAGAGGCGGAAATGCGAGCATTCCAGAGATTTTCGCCGATACAAGTAGGTGATATCGGATATTTTGTGCGGTCTTTTTCTTGAATCGGTTCTTATTGTCTCCTATTTTTTACATCGTCGCTGGGTTTGTTTGTAGAGTTCAGTTTTTATGATTATAATAATGCAACAAGCAAAAACTCGATTCCCAAACGGAAATCGAGTTTTTATGATTCAACTATTCAAATTTATTGCTATTGTATGAAGGATTTTACACAAATTTATAAATATTATCTATAGGTGTGATAGGATTTTCAATGAGCTGTAATTCTTATCCAAGAAGTACAACGTCAGATGCATGCAAAGTACCGTTGATCAAGCTTGCTTTTTTGTCAGCAGTTTTTGTTGTACCATTGACTTTGTAATCTGCACTATCGATAGTGATTTCAATTGTAGTACCTGCTTTTTTTACTAAAATTGGAGCGTTTGCACCTTGCCAAACCACTTCAAAACCTTGTCCTTCTGCTACTTCACGTACAGGAATGTAAACTGGAGCTACAGGAATTTCAGCTACAGGTTCAGCTACAGGGCTTGCCACTGCTTCGATTGGCATTACACCTACTTCAAAGTTTGGATCCGTTCCGATTTCTACTTCGTCTATAGGTAAGAAAAATACAGTTTCAGGGCTTGCTTGTGCTGGAATGCTTCTTGTAGTCATACCGTAAAATACGATTGCATTGCCATCTTTTAACATTTCAGGCATCACTGCCATTCTTGCACCATCAAGACGAGTCAACATTGTTTCTTCACCGATGTTGAGTTGCAATTGCAATGCATCACTTGTCAAGTCGTCATTGAATCTTGCTACAGCGATGTTGCCTTGGTCTGCATTTGCAATGATTCCAGTTGGAGCTCCTAAAAATGGAGGGAAGCTCATGCCCATTGGTGCGTAAGCAGAATATACAACTGCAACGGTCATGCCTTCAGTCAAATCTTCTACGGTTACGTATTGGCTGTCCACTCTATCTACAATTCTTGTTTCAGGAGCAACGACGAAACGCAATCCACCAGTTTCATTTGAAATGAAAATTTCGATGTTGCCATTGTCATCTGCTGCTTCAACTACTTCTACGATACCAGTTTGCACGATGAAGTCGCCTGCGATTGATGCATCTTCTGTAATTGCCAAATCTGGGTTTGCTGCTGGTGTTGTTGGAATTTCTTCAGCAAATGCCACTGTGCTACCTACCATTGTCATTGCCATTGCCATTGCTACTACTTTGTTTAAATTCTTTTTCATAATTGTTTCCTCCTAAAATGTATTAGTGATTTTTATTTTATTTTTTTGTAGTTGTTGTTGCTATATATGGTATGACGGAGGTATTTTGCAAAAGTTCCAAATAAATAAAAATATTTTCATTCTCACTTCATACCAGTGATTTTATCCGCAACGTAGAGACCATTTGCTGCCGCTTGCGATAAGGAACGAGTGAACCCTGCCCCGTCGCCGATGGCATAAATATCTTTGAGACCGTTGATTTGAAACTCCGTACAAAGCGGTCTGGCAGAATAATATTTACACTCAATACCATAAAGTAGTGTATCATGATTGGCTGTTCCCGGGGCAATTTTGTCCAGTTGATACAACGTTTCTATAATGTTGTCGAGTTGACGTTTGGGCAAGCAAAGACTCAAATCGCCTGCGACTGCATTCATTGTCGGACGTGTCGTCGACTGTTGCAAGCGTTTTTCGTCGGTGCGTCGCCCGATTTCCAAATCGCCGAATCGCTGTACCATGACACTACCGCCTGAAATGAGGTTGGCAAGGCTTGCCACGTACCTAGCGTAAGCAATCGGTTCTTTGAAAGGTTCAGTGAATCGTATCGTAGACAATAAGGCAAAATTGGAATTTTCAGTTTTGCGATGTTCCTCTCTATAGGAATGTCCGTTGACGGTCAAGACACCATTCGTATTTTCAGTCACGACGTTGCCACGCTCGTTGAAGCAAAACATTCTTGTTGTGTCTCCGTATTTTTCAGAACGATACCAAATTTTCGGCTCGTATATTTTCTTACTGAAATGCTCCCATACCATAGAAGGCAATTCCACACGCACACCGATATCGACTTGGTTGTTTTGCAGAGGGATTTTTCTGTCCGTACACCATTTCGAGAAAAATTGACTGCCGGCACGCCCTACGGCAAATACGATTTTGTCTCCAGTGATTTTTTCTTCTTTCCCTGAATGCACACAAAATACTTCGTGTGTTTCTTCATTGACATCTCTCACGAAGGTATCTGTCGCAATGTCAATGCGAGTTTCTAAGTCAACGATCAATTTCCGCATGGTTTCAAAATTACTATCCGTACCGAGATGCTTGAGCTGTGCTTGGCTCATGTGCAAATCGTGCTTGAGACAGACGAGTTTCAGATCGTTATCTGGCATGAAACGATCAGTCGTTGCTCCGAAGCCAACTAAAATACTATCTGCTTTTTCGATATAATCAATGACAGTTTTTGGATCTAAAAAGTCAGTCAACCAACCGCCATACTCCGTTGAGATGACGTACTTCCCATCAGAAAATGCACCTGCACCTGCCATACCTTCCATGATTGCACAAGATGGCGTACATTTGATACATTGCTTCACCTTGCCCGAAATGATTGGGCAGAGTCTTTTTTCGATGGAGTGTCCTTTTTCTATAATAACGACGGAGAGTTTGGGGTCGTTTTGTAGTAAGCCATAAGCTGTCATCAATCCGCCGATTCCGCCACCGACGATTACAACGTCGTAATGAGATTTCATATTCATAAAATGCCTCCTTTTATTGAGATACCAACTAAAGATTACCAAAATTATTGTTTGATTGAGAGCGGGCGACCGCAGATCGCCCCTACTTTTGGTCGCCTGACATGAATTCTACGCCTTATTTTGGCGATGCTTCATTAGTGGAACAATATTATTTTCGATGAACGAGTGTAGGGGCGACCTGTGGTCGCTCGACATGAATTCTACGCCTTATTTTGGCGATGCTTCATTAGTGGAACAATATTATTTTCGATGAACGAGCGTAGGGGCGACCTGTGGTCGCCCGCATTAGACAC
>JAWXUZ010000006.1:0-53449 GCA_044425835.1 Bacillota bacterium
CTCCTCTCTTATTGTTTTTTTAGTCAACTACATTATACAGGAATTTGTGGGGGAATGCATTATTTTTTTGCAAAAAATAATGCTGAGGTGGTTACCACCCCAACATTTATTATACAACCTTTTTTGTTGCCCAAAGTTACCGCACGGTAAAGTTTTTATCAAGTACGCATAAAAAAAATGAAAAAAAATGTGATTCCCTATTGACTTTCCACTAGTGGGAAGAGATATACTGTAAATATGTAAGGGGAATATTGAAAATGTGACAGTAACAATTTATTTTATTTCGAGATATCGTATAAAATAAACAAGTCGAATTTTTATTTTATTTTCTGAAACAGTCGAAATCAAACGCTCAAAGAAATATTTTTGAGCCAACAGAGAAAGGGTGAACTATTTATGGATTTTTCGTTGACGAAAGAGCAAGAAATGTTAAAGAAAGTTGCACAACAATTTGCGGAACAAGAAATTGAGCCTATCGCTGAGGAAATCGATCGTGAACACAGATTCCCGATGGAAAACTTCAAAAAAATGGCGAAAATTGGTTTCACAGGCATTGGTGTACCAAAAGAATTTGGTGGTGCTGATGGCGGTGCTTTGGAAAAAGTCATTGCTGTGTCTGAATTTGGTAAAAAATGTATGACATCTGCGTCTATGTTGTCGATTCATTTGATTGCTCCACACAACATTTTGAAGTATGGTACACAGGCTCAAAAAGAAAAATACTTACCTCGTCTGACAAAAGGTGGCGAACTCGGTGCATTTGCGTTGACGGAACCGAATGCGGGTTCTGATGCGGCAGGTGTGAAAACGACTGCTATTTTAGACAAAGAAACGAATGAATACGTTCTAAATGGAACGAAATGTTTCATTACAGGTGGGGGACGTGCGGGCGTTTTGGTCATTTTTGCACTCTCTGATCCAAAACAAGGATTGCGTGGCATGTCTGCATTTATCGTTGAACAAGGCACTCCTGGATTTACGATTGGTAAAATTGAATCGAAAATGGGGATTGCAGGGTCTGAAACGGCGGAACTTATTTTTGAAGATTGTAGAATTCCAGCGGAAAATCTGCTCGGCAGAGAAGGCAAAGGATTTAAAATTGCAATGGAAGCCCTTGACAGTGCAAGAATCGGTGTGGGGGCCCAAGCCATTGGTATCGCTGAAGGGGCAATTGATTTGTCTGTAAAATACGTAAAAGAACGTATCCAATTTGGAAAACCGATCGCAAGTTTGCAAGGGATTCAATGGTATATCGCTGATATGGCAACGAAAACTGCGGCTGCTCGTGCGTTGGTGGAGCGTGCGGCATACTTAAAAGATGCGGGCAAACCGTTCCACAAAGAATCGGCAATGTGCAAACTCAATTCTGCTGAAAATGCACGTTTTGTGACGAATCTTGCATTGCAAATTCATGGTGGTTATGGATATATGAAAGACTATCCTCTCGAAAGAATGTATCGTGATGCGAAAATCACTGAAATTTACGAGGGTACTTCTGAAATACATAAAGTCGTTATCGCAAGAGCTGTTATCGGTCAATAAGGAGTGTGAAAAATAATGAGAATTTATGTTTGTGTAAAACAAGTGCCTGATACTTCAGGAAAAGTGGCAGTCAATCCAGATGGGACACTCAACCGTGCCTCTATGGAAGCCATCATCAATCCAGATGATATGGCGGCAATTGAACAAGCCTTGATATTAAAAGATGCATTGGATTGTCAAGTGACAGCTGTGACGATGGGGCCTCCACCGGCGGAGGGCATGTTGCGTGAATTGATCGCTATGGGAGCTGACGATGCAGTGTTGATTTCTGCTCGTGAGTTTGGTGGTTCGGATACGTTTGCGACATCTCAAATCATTGCTGCAGCAGTGACAAAACTCGGACTCGGTGCGGATGATATGATTTTCTGTGGCCGTCAAGCAATTGATGGAGATACTGCACAAGTTGGGCCTCAAATTGCTGAAAAACTCGATATTCCACAAGTGACTTACGCTGCTGAAATCAAAAAATCAGGTGGCACAGTGACAGTAAAACGTATGCTAGAAGATGGTTATATGAATATCGAAGTGCAAACGCCTTGTCTTGTGACTTGTGTCAAAGAAAAAGAATTGGTACCAAGATATATGTCGCTCAATGGCATCAACGAATGTTACAGCAAACCGCTGACTGTCCTTGATTATGAAGCGTTGAAAGACGAACCACTCATTGAATTGGAAACCATCGGACTCAAAGGGTCGCCAACAAATATCTTCAAATCGTTTACACCTCCACAAAAAGGGGCAGGTGTTATGCTTGAAGGTGCGGACAAAGATACAGTGGCAGATCTCGTTGCAAGATTACAAAAAATCCATGCGATTTAATTAGAGGGGAGTTGGAAAATATGAGTTTCAATAGTTCAGATATCAGTGCATTCAAAGACATTTGGGTGTTTTGTGAACAACGCAATGGCGAATTGATGAATACAGATTTTGAGTTGATTTCAGAAGGTAGAAAATTAGCGGACGAAAGAGGAGCAAAATTAATCGGTATTCTTTTGGGACATAATATAGAAGGAACTGCAAAAAAATTAGGTGGATACGGAGCAGATAAAGTCATCGTTTGTGACGATCCAGCCCTTGAAATTTACAATACAGATGCGTACACAAAAGTTTTGTGTGACGTGGCGATGAAAGAAAAACCAGAAATCATCTTAATCGGTGCGACAAATATTGGTCGTGATTTGGCTCCTAGATGTGCGGCTCGTATGCGTACTGGGTTGACTGCGGACTGTACACATCTTGATATTGATATGGAAAAATACGTGGAGTTTTTGGAAACTTCTTCGACTATTGATGTGGCGAATACGAAATTCCAAATGGAAGATGTCAACCTCAAAATGACTCGTCCAGCGTTTGGTGGTCACTTGATGGCGACAATCATTTGCCCTAGATTCCGTCCTTGTATGTCGACGGTACGTCCTGGCGTTATGAAAAAATCAGAATATAGCGAAGCAATGGCGAATGCTTGTGTTGTGGAAAAATATGATGTTTCACTTGCAGCAAGCGATATCAAAACAAAAGTCGTTGACGTTGTGAAAGAAACGAAAAAAATCGTTGACTTGATTGGTGCAGAAATCGTTATTTCTGTCGGTCGTGGAATCAGCAAAGACGTCAAAGAAGGAATTGCACTTGCAGAACAACTCGCTGAAGCATTTGGCAATGCCGTTGTTGGTGGATCTCGTGCCGTAATCGATTCAGGTTGGTTGCCTGCACATCACCAAGTAGGGCAAACTGGAAAAACAGTTCACCCAAGAATTTATGTGGCACTTGGTATTTCAGGTGCAATCCAACATAAAGCAGGTATGCAAGATTCAGAACTCATCATTGCAGTCAATAAAGATGAAACAGCTCCGATTTTCGATTGTGCTGACTTTGGAATTACAGGGGACTTGTTCAAGATTGTACCGATGATGGTGGAAGCGATTAATGCGGAAAATGCGAATAAGTAAAATGGAAATAAAACTTTCCAGTAAGGGGAAGGTTTGTAAAAAAATAAGGAGGACTTGAAATGGGAGTCAAAAAACCTTTAGAGGGACTAAAAGTCGTTGACCTCACAACTGCACTCAACGGGCCTTTTTGTACGATGATGCTTGCGGATTACGGTGCAGATGTCATGAAAATTGAGCCAATCGGTGGCGAACAATGTCGTGCATGGGGGCCAATCGATGAAAAAAGTGGCGAAAGCGGTTTTTATAACTACGTCAACCGTAATAAAAAAGGGGCAACCCTCAACTTAAAATCAGAAAAAGGCTTGGAGATGTTCTACGAACTCGTAAAAGATGCCGATATCTTAGTTGAAAATTACAGAGGTGGCGTGACACAAAAACTAAAAATTGATTACGATACCATCAAGGCAATCAATCCGAAAATCATCTACGCATCGGGATCTGGTTTTGGGCAATTTGGCCCAATTACGCACCGCCCTTGTTACGATATCGTGGCACAAGCGATGGGTGGTATGATCAATTTGACTGGATTTAAGGAAACGAATCCTGTGAAAGTTGGGCCATCTGTGGCTGACCATGTGGCGGGAATTTACTTGACAGTCGGTGTGTTGATGGCACTCCAACATAGAAATATGACGGGCGAAGGGCAACAAGTCGACGTCGCTATGTTTGATACCATCTTCAGTTTGCTCGAAAATGCGTTGGTCAACTATACGATTGGTGGCTTTGTGCATGAGAGAAATGGCAATGTCGATCCGTCGATTGCTCCATTTGATGTGTACGAATGTCAAGATGGATTTGTGGCACTCGGTGTTGGGAATGATAAATTGTTCCATACGTTTTGTCATGCGATCGGGCATCCTGAATTGATTGAGGACGAGCGGTATTTGACGAATGATTTGCGTTGCAATAATTATATTCCTGATTTGCAAAATCTCATTCGCAATTGGTGTAAGGGGTATAAGAAGTCGGAAATCGAAGATATTATGGATGAAGCCGGTATTCCTTGTGGGCCAGTCCTCGATGTCAAAGAGGCGATTGAGCATCCGCACATTCAAGCTCGAGATATGATGGTGCATATCGATCACCCAACGGCTGGCGATCAATATTTCCAAGGGTGTGTTGTGAAAATGTCGAAAACACCGGGGTCAGTCGAGGCGGCATCGCCGTTGCTTGGGCAACACAATGAAGAGATTTTCGGTTTGACAAAAGAAGCTGTGGAAGCTTTGAAAAAAGAAGGCGTAATGTAAGTAGAAGAAAAGAATATTACATAGAAAATCGGGTCTATTGTTAAGGAAAGAACTAATATTGATATTTTTAAAAAGAAAAAACCTTGGGGCTTTGCCCCAAACCCCACCAGCTTTTGAAAAAGCCGGCTCAAAACTTTAATTTTGCTGACCTTAGTGGCTATAAAACTTTATAGTTTTTGGAAATATTTAATTTGGAATTATTGAGATGCCAACTAAATATTGCCAAAATTATCGTTTTATCGAGAGCGGGCGACCAGAGGTCGCCCCTACAAAAAGTCTGAAATATCAATATGTAAGGCATACCTTTGATAGATTGTAATTATTTTTTCGTACGTTTGACCTAGACTATAAAGGAGAGTATACATAATGAGAAAAGTTTCTGTATTAAGCTACAATATGACGACAGCAGATGCTGCCAACCAAGACGGCATGATTCCAGTAGGTAGACAGTTTGACTTCATTGGTGACGTGGAAACGGAAGAAATGATTTTAGTCGACGGCGACGAGTCTTTGTGTTTGGGGTATGAAAATGTCGTGTGTCATAAAGATGTATTTGTGGGCGACATGATCGACTTCAAAGCGACTTTGACCAATGTCGGAAATTCCTCAAGAGATTGTCGAGTGGAAGTCTTCAAATTGGCGACTCCTGCTTTTCGTGAGGGGAAAGAAAATTGTAAACCAGGCGACATGGTTTGGTTCAAGGAACCGCAACTTTGCTCTGAGGGGAATGTGCGTCTTGTTGTGAAAAAACACCTCCAACGTGGGGAACAACCAGACGGTGTTGTGGAAAATCCGTGGAGAGAGTTGACCGATTTCGGTGACATTGAAATCAATGGCAATCACCTTGATACTGTGACATACCGCTATAGAATGTCTGATCGTGATGTATTTTACGGTGGTGGTGTAGTCAATGGAGCGAGAAGTATCACGCTTGCTAATGACACTGCAAATCGTATGATGGCAAAAGCCTTTGAAAATACAGGTCGTTGCGTAGAAGTGAAAAAAGTACGACTCTATGAGCCTTGTTTCGCAGGCGATTACATGGAATTTGTGGCAAGAATTGTACACCAAGAAGGCAACCGTGCCGTGATTGAAGTGCGTTCATTTAAAATTATTGAAGTGCCAGAAAATCCACCATTCCCAAGCTCAATTGACGTATTGCCAGAACCACCACTTTCTACTGTAGTACAATTCATCTACGAAACGTACTAAAAATAGACTAAAAACAACTAAAATAAAGGGTACAGTAAAGGGAGAGTTTTTTCTTTTTTGATAGAGAGGAATTCATATTTCGGACTTAAAATGAGATAAGTCTCCATTTGCTATACAACATAAAGAATTATGCGGACTAGTACTTTTGCATAATTCTTTTCTTGTTTAAATAGATAATTAGTGTTATTATCACTATAAAAAAGGTTGGCTAAGAAATCTATATATTAAAATTACATACGCTTACTGGAGAATTTGAAAAGTTATTTGTTCACTTTATTTTTGTGGGGGATTCGTTTTGTATTGATTTTCATACATTTATTCGTCGTTTTCCACAAATACACCGTATGTTTTTTGGTGAAAAAGTACTTTTGATTTTAGAATGATATTTTTTTGTCATGCAAATTGAATATAATCATGTATTTTTTTTTGTGAATCTATCCGTTTTTTTGTTTCGCATACAAAATTTACTTTACTTTTTTCGTAAATTGTATTATACTGTATCTATAGCAAATGCAAGTGTACCCGATAGGAGTACAAATTCATACATACTTTGATGTGGAATTACTTTGGCACTCATCATTAAAATTATTTTAAAATACTGAAGGTATCATAGTATTTTTTTTTATAAATAATTCGATGTCAAAGAGATGGTGATTGGTGGAACTATATTTGCTGTGTGTCGGTGTAGAAATGACTTAAGAACATGTGAAAAGGAGGGTTTTTATGCAGTTTGTAATCAAAAACGGAACCATTGTAACGGAATCTGAGATGTACCAAGCTGACATTGCTGTGGCGGACGGGAAGATCATTTCGATCGGTCAGAATCTATCATTAGATGGATACGAAGAAGTCGATGCGACGGGCAAACTCGTACTACCTGGTGCAATTGATGTACATACGCACTTGGCGATGCCATTTGGTGGCACTGTCTCGGCGGACAGCTATTTTGCTGGTACGAGAGCAGCGGCTTGTGGTGGCACGACTACAGTATTTGATTTTGCTTTGCAAGATTTCAATGAAACATTACTTGATACTGTAAAACGTCGTGATGCAATTTGTGCCCCTGAAGCAGCAGTTGACTACAGCTTTCATGTAGGTGTGAAAGATGTGAGTGGCGGTTTGCTCGATTCTATGGAAGAAGCAGTGGCATTTGGGGTGCCAACGTTCAAAGTGTTCATGGTGTACGATTTCGGTGTGAGCGACGGTGTGTTCTACAAAGTTTTGGAAAAAGCAAAACAATGTGGAGCTATGATTAGTGTCCATGCGGAAAACAATGAAATGGTCAACATGTTGACAGAAAAATACATTTCTGAAGGCAAAAAAAGTGCGTGGTATCACTACCTATCAAGACCTGAATTTGTAGAAGCAGAAGCAGATGAGCGTGCAATTCGTTGGGCGAAAGAACTCGATGTACCGCTTTATATCGTGCATTTGGCAAACAAAGACGGTGTGGCAGCGGTGACAAAAGCCAGAGATGAGGGCTACAAAATTTACGCTGAAACTTGTCCGCAATACTTACATTTTACGAGTGAAGTATACAAAAGAGAAGACGGCAGAAACTTCGTATGCTCCCCTCCAATCAAAGGTGAAGAAAGCCAAAAAGCACTTTGGGATGCCATCAAACGTGGTGAAATTTCAACAATCGCAACGGATCATTGTCCATTCCAATCGCATGAAAAAGACTGGGGCAAAGACGATTTTACGAAAATTCCAAATGGCTGTGCTGGTGTAGAAAATATGTATCCTTACATGCTTTCTATGGCAAACCAAGGCGAAATTTCTTTCCCTGAAGCAGTGACACTTTGCTCTTTCAATCCTGCTCAAATTTTCGGTTGCGAAATGAAAGGCAGCTTGACTGTAGGAAAAGATGCGGATATCGTAATCTACGACAAAGACAAAAATGTCACAATCAGTGTCGACAATATGCATTCTGACTACGACCATACCATCTGGGAAGGTGTAGAAGTCAAAGGCTATCCAGTGAAAACGTACTCAAGAGGTCGTTTGGTTTACGACAATGGCGAATACGTTGGCGAATCTGGTTGGGGACAACTCGTGAAAAGAAAATTGAAATAAAAAAATCGGTATAGCTGTAGATGTATGTTTCGTATAATAGATGATTCATACGTATAAACAAGGAGGGATTACTTATGAGTAAAGTGACTCAGCAAGAAAAAAATGGTTTATTTGAACTGACGCCACAAGCAACAGAAGACCTGAAAGTTTCGCAATATTACAATCCGGATTTGGCTCCAACAACAGTAGAACAAAGAAATTGGAACACATCTACAATTTGTAATCTTTGGATCGGTATGTCAATTTGTATCCCGGCATTATCGCTTTCTGCAGCACTTGTAAGTCTTGGTGTATCACCAATGCTTGCAGTAATTAACGTTATTTTAGGAAACTTAATCGTACTCATTCCAATTCAACTCAATTCAAAAATTGGTACGAAATACGGAATTCCATTTCCAATATTTTCAAGACTTACTTTCGGAAATAAAGGAACACAAATACCGACTTTATCACGGTCAGTCGTAGCCTGCGGGTGGACAGCTGTACAAAGTTGGGTCGGTGGGGGTGCAGTTGCAGCCTTACTCGGTATCGGTATTCCATTATTCAAAGACCAATCAGCAACGATTGCACTTCCTGGAAATAGTGCGGTTAATATTGGTCAATTGATTGGATTCTTCATCTTTATGGCAGTCATTCTTTGGGTGGCATACAATGGTATGGATCAAATCAAATGGGTACAAAATATTGGTGGTCCAATTCTTGTTATCGTAATTGTTGCATTGCTTGCTTGGTCAATCAATGAAATTAGTGCAAGTGGATACACATTAGGCGATGCATTTGCTGTAGGAAATGATGCAGCATTGATCGAAGCAAATGGTGGTTTTGCCTTTGTATATATGGCAGGGCTTACGGGGAATATTGCGTTCTGGTCAACTATGGCATTGAATATTCCTGACTTCTCAAGATACGCTGACAGCCAAAAAAGTCAATTTATGGGACAATTGATGGGTATGCCAATTCCTATGGCACTTTGTGCATTTGTTGGTGCAACTTTTGCCCAAGCAACAGTATATTCTTACGGTGAACCAATGTTTGACCCAACAGGCGTATTCTACTTTGTAGACAATCCATTTTTAATTATCGTTTGTGCTTTGGGTGTAATTATGGCAACAGTGACAACTTGTGTGGCTGCGAACGTGGTTGCTCCTGCAAATGGGTTCTCTAACATGTCTCCAACAAAAATTACTTACAAAAAAGGTGTTATCATCACTTGCGTAATTGCTACATTTGTAACACAACCTTGGTGGATTTATGGTTCAGGTGCTGGATACATCTTCACATGGTTGAATAACTACGGTACAATTCTTGCTCCTGTCGCTGCAATTTTGATTGCGGATTACTTCATTGTAAAAAAAGAAATGGTAGACGTTGCTGGTTTGTATGCTGGCGAAGGCGGAAGATACTGGTATAATGGTGGTTGGAATAAAAATGCGTACATCGCATGGATCATTTCTTTCATTATTCCTTTGGTTGGAAATACAGTATTTTCTTACTCAGGTACAAGCGGTGTTGCTCCAAACTTTATCCAATACCTTGCAGCAAATGGATACATCGTATCCTTCGTACTTGGATTTGGCGTGTACGTATTGTTAATGAAAAATACAGTGAATCAACCACACCAAGGCTATGTAACTGAACAAGAATATAACGAAATGACTGCAAAATAATTTTTTAAAAAATAATTTTATATGAATATCTCATGACTTCATGGGGTATTCATTTTATCAATGACACTTTTGAAGAAGCGAAGGAGGATTAAAATGCATAAATGTAATTTAGAACGTATGAGCGATAAAATCAAAACATTTTCAACTTTTGGAGATGCTGGCAATGGTGGGATCACAAGATATTCTCTATCAGAAGAAGCACAGGAAGCAAGAAAATACTTTGTTGATAGAATGAAATCCATCGGTGCAACGATTGAAGTGGACGATTGGGCAAACGTATACGCAACCATTCCTGGAAGCGATCCAAATGCGAAGAGAATCGTTATGGGTTCACATTGTGATTCCGTAAAAAATGGCGGAAACTATGATGGTATCCTTGGTGTCATCGGAGCGATGGAAGTTTTAGAAACTGTTGTGATCGATAAAATTCCACACAAACACCCACTTACAGCGATGATTTGGACGAATGAAGAAGGTTCTTTGTATCCTCCAGCATTGCTTGGTTCAGGTGCAGTTTGTAATGAATATTTGCCAGCAGATATCGCAAAAAACTTCAAACCAGAAGATATGTTGAAATCAATCAACGTACTTGATAAAACAACAACGTTTGAAGAAGCACTCAAAAAAAGCGGATACCATGGCGAAAAAGAAAATCGCATCAATCCAGACAAATACAAAGCATTCTTTGAAGTGCATATCGAACAAGGCCCTATTTTAGAAGAAGCAGGCAATGATGTGGGTGTTGTTTCTTGCGTACTTGGTATGTTCAACGTGAGAGTGAAATTTTATGGACAAGCAGCACATGCGGGAACATTCCCAATGTCATATCGCCAAGATGCACTTTATGCGGCGTCGAAAGCACTCGTGCATTTGCATGATGAAATTGACAAATTGAATCGTCCTGAATTGGTATATACAACAGGTGAAGTTGCGATTCACCCTTGTGTACATACTGTAATTCCTGATTATGTGGATTTTTCTTTGGACGTTAGACACGAAGATCCAAAATTACTCGAACAAGTACTTGCAATTGTCAATACATTAGGCACGCAAGAATGGGCAAAATGTCGTTGTGAAGTTGTACCACAATGGAATCGAGACACGGTGTATTTCGATAAAAAATTGGTGGGTTACGTAAAAGCGGCAGCAGAAGAACTCGGTTGCAAACACCAAGCCATCAATAGTGGGGCAGGGCATGATGCACAATTCGTTGCGTATATGTTGCCTACAACAATGATTTTTGCTTCCTCTGAAAAAGGGTTGTCACATTGTGAACCTGAACATACTTCAGATGAAACTTGTACTGAGGCAGTGAGCGTTATGCTAAACGCTGTACTTAAATGTGATGCAGAATAATTGATTTGATTTCAAAAGGAGGTGGAGAAAATCCGCTTCCTTTTTTATGAAAAAATTTAATGAATTGTTATGAAATATTGCCCAATTGAAAAGTGTGTTTTTTGTGAAAAATAGCGAAATAAAGAGAAAAATGTCAAATAGTTAATGTTTTTGTTGAAAAATTAAAAAAAGTATGGTAAAATAATACTGTTGAATTTATATTTATATTTACTATACTAAGGAGGATATTATGTCAAATCATTCGGGAAGTTTAGCAAATCCCACACCACTTGGGCTTTTGGGTCTTGCAATTGTCACTACAGCTGCCGCATCTCAAAAACTTGGAATCACAGAAGGTACTTCGCTTTTGATTCCGTGGGCAATGTTTTTGGGGGCATCGGCACAACTTTATGCATCAATTGTCGATTCAAAACTAAATAATGTTTTTGGTGCGACAGCATTTGGTGGATATGCATTTTTTTGGTATTCCGTTGGGTGCGTTTGGATGGTGCAAAATGGTGTATTTGGTGAAACGATGCAAGCCAATGCGGATATACGCCAAGTTGGTTTTGCATATATCGGATACTTAATTTTTTCTCTTTATATGACAGTGGCTGCAGCTGGGGCTTCTAAATTATTGTTTATTATTTTGATATTCATTGATACTTTGTTGATTGGATTGGCATGTAGTGCATTGGGAATTATGTACCATGAAATGCACCTTTTGGCAGCGTATTCTGAAGCGATTGTTGCCGTTCTTTCGTTCTATGGTTCGGCAGCTGCCCAACTCAATACACAATTTGGAAAAGTAATTTTACCAGTAGGAAAACCACTTCCTATCTTCCAAGATAAATAAAAGTCATTCAAAAACAATGCAGACGAGGATATCTCTTGATTTTTAAAATGAAGAGATATCCTCGTTTTTATAGTGAATTAAATTTAAAAGTATTCATAAAAAATAGAGAAAGAAAGGTCGTGAGACGCTGTCTCACACTCTGCGATTTTTGAAAAAATCGAGTAAACTTTTATTTTTCGTTCACGTAAGTACGCACTAATTTGAAATGTTGAGATTTAATATTTTTTATTTCAATCGACTATATTGAGATACCAACTAAATATTGCCATTTTTTAAAAAAAAGAACAAACTTTAAGTTCGCCCATTTACCTGAAGTTTGCAGTATCTCTTGGGTGGCGACCTTTGGTCGCCTGCTCCCCCATAGAGTACTTATTTTTGGCAATATTTAATTGGGGGAGCAATAGTATGGTAGATTCGTATTTTCTGGAATCGTAAGAAACTTGTAAAACCACTTGACGTTTTTTGTAGTTTTTGTTATAATTTCTAGTGTCACTTGATGTGAACTATGAAAAAATTGTGCAGTATTAGGGAGGTATTTTATTTATGAAACAGCAAAAAAAGATTTTGTTTGACAGTAAAAATCGAAAAATAATGGCAATGATATTGTCTATGTTTTTGATGTGTGCATTGGTTGCGTGCGGAGAAAAGGACGTCGCAGAAACAGAACCGACGGAAGCCACTACGGAAGCGGTCGCTGAATCGGAAACACCAGAGGTGTATACGATCTCAAAAACATATATCAGCCAATCAAACTGGGCGTACTATGGGGAAGAATCTGTGGATTTGACTTTGGCGGATTGTTTTTTTCTCGCCCCTACGGTCTATTCTACAGATGAAGAAATCTACAATTTGTCTTTGGATAACGGTGGAGTGAAGTCTGATTTCTTAGGTGCGTCTAATATGGAACGTGGGATTTACGATGGAATTTGCAGAATGTACGCACCTTATTATGCTCAAGTTGCTTTGGAAGTCTATGAAATGGATATCGACGAACGTGAGCAGTATTTGGAAATTGCATACGCTGATGTCAGAGAAGCATTTTTGCATTATATTCATGAAGAAAATAATGGTAGACCATTTGTTTTGGCGGGATTTTCCCAAGGAGCAGACATGGCTTTGCGACTCATGAAGGAATTTTTTGACGAGCCAGAATACCAAGAAAAACTCGTGGCTTGTTATGCCATTGGTTGGGGCATTACAGAGGAAGAATTGCAACAATATCCACATTTGAAAATGGCAGAAACAGACAACGATTTGGGAGGGATAGTGACTTTCAATACGGAAATGGAGGGGATTGCCACTTCATTGATGGTGCCTGAAAAAACACTTGCCATCAATCCGTTGACATGGACGACGACGAGCAAATATGCATCTTCGGCGTATAATTTGGGGGCTTGTTTTACAAATTACGACGGCGAAATCGTCGATGAAATTCCGAATTTGACGGGTGCGTATTTAGATGAAGAAAGAGGTACGCTCATCGTGGATGATACCATTACACCAGCGGAATTTCCGCCGGGGATTTCTATTTTCGATGAGGGTGTATATCATCTCTACGATTATATGTTTTTCTACCGCAATTTGCAAGAAAATGTGCAACTACGTGTCGTTACTTATTCAGTGCGAGATGGCTCACAACCAGTAATTTTGGAGGAAGTGGAAACTGAAGCAGAAGAAGTAGAAGCTGAAGCAGAGGAAGTGGAAGCAGAGGAAGTGGAAGCTGATGCAGAGGAAGTAGAAGAAGTAGAAGCTGAAGCAGAAGAAGTGGAATCTTATGCAGATGAAGTAGAAGCTGAAGCAGAGGAAGTGGTAGCTGAAGCGGAAGCGTCAACAAACACAAGTGATTACCCAGAACCAGTCGTTTTGGTTGAAGGAGTGCCTGATACGGTAGCGTATGAAATCAATACGTTGGTGGAAGAAGGTGTGCCACCGCTCATGCAAATTATTATCTACGATCCAGTAGTTGATGAGCCGAAATTCGATGGTCTTGCTGAATTAACGGAAAACGAAATTTATTTGTCGAGTGAGGTGCCATATGAATTGTATGGCAATGCATCTTTTGGGTATGCCATTGAATTTGCACCGACAGAATCGCCACTTGGAGTGGTAGTCTCTTTTGTAGAAGAATAAAAAATACATTAATTCAAATGAAAACGACGATAGAATTGGAGGAATTACCATGTCAAACGATACAAAAGCAAGACAATTCGTAATGCCAGAGGGTGTATTTGTGGGTGTAGAGGCACTGCAACTTGCAGAACAATCCATTATTTCCTTGGGAAAAAAAGCGTTAATTGTAATGGGAAAAGTCAATTTATCGATGAATACGCATGGGCCACTCATGGCATTACTCGAAAAAAATAATATTGCTTACGTGGTCTATGCTGGCATTTTGAGTGAACCTACGGTCGAAATGGTCGAAGAAGGTCTGGCAATTTATAAAGAAAATCAGTGTGATTTCTTAGTTGGTGTGGGCGGTGGCAGTCCGATGGATGCTATGAAAGCCATCGGGGCATTGGTTGCAAACCCTGGAAATATCACGGAATACGTCGGCAAATTAATCGGGGGAGCAGTGCCACCTATGGTTGCCATTCCGACGACAGCGGGGACTGGTTCGGAAGCAACACAAATTTCCATCATTTCTGATTTGAAAACGAATGTGAAAATGATTCTAAAAGGCAGACCGCTTGTGCCAACTGTGGCAGTTGTCGATCCGAAACTGACGGTATCTTCTCCGAAAAAATTGACTGTGGCGACAGGGCTTGATGCGTTATGCCATTCTGTAGAGTCGTATACGTCTTTGCTTGCCCAACCAATGACTGATACTGTGGCAATGGCTTCTGTGAAACGTATTTTTGCAAATTTAGAAAAAGCTTTCAAAAATGGAGACGATTTGGAAGCGAGAATGGAGATGTCTTTGGCGGCTCTTGAGGGGGGAATTGCCATCAACAATGCATCTGTGACGTTGATTCACGGAATGAGTCGCCCAATTGGAGCGGTATTTCATGTGCCACACGGAATGTCAAATGCAATGCTGATGGGTGTTTGTTTGAAATTTGCTATGGAGGGAGCAAGGGAGCAATTTGCAGAACTTGGACGAGGCATCGGTGTTGCAACAGCGACGGATGATGATTCTGTGGCGAGTGAAAATTTCATAATAGCCCTTGAGGAATTGCTCAAAGCTGTGGAAGTCCCAACTCTCACAGAGTATGGAATCGACAAGGAGAAGTTTTTTGAGATGATTCCGAAAATGGCAAACGATGCGATGGTCAGTGGCAGTCCGCAAAATACGAGACGTGAAATGACGAAAGAAATCATAGAGGAATTGTATAAAAAGTTATGGTGAGTCTGTAGCTGCAAAAATTAAAAAGGCAAATTGACTAAAAATATAGTGAATAAAACTTACATATTGTAAAAAATCTTGTTTTGTGAAAAGATGAGAAAAACTTTCAAAATAAATTCGTATATTTGCCAGATAAGTATGCAATAAAAAACTTGACAAAAAGAATTGTTTTTGGTATACTAATCTCAATTAAATAAACCTTATCAAGAGTGATTGAGGGACAGGGCCCTATGATATCCAGCAACCGGCGTAATTGCGTATCGGTGCTAATTCCCCCATTGTGATTCACAGTGGAAGATGAGTAATTAAAAAATCCCTGAAAAATGGGATTTTTTAATGCAAAAAAATAAAAGGGTTGATAAATTTATTTAGTTATTTTGTAAAATTCATATAAGTAGGAAGCTAAAAAGTACAAGGAGGAACTTAAAATGGCAAAAAGATTATTTACATCAGAATCAGTAACAGAAGGACATCCAGATAAAATGTGTGACCAAATTTCAGACGGGGTATTGGATGCATTATTGGCAAAAGACCCGAATTCTCGTGTGGCGTGTGAAACGGCAACGACAACAGGTATGATTATGGTTATGGGTGAAATCACAACGAATGCATACGTGGATGTGGAAAAAATTGTAAGGGAAACTGTAAAAAATATTGGTTACGATCGTGCAAAATACGGTTTTGATAGCGAAACTTGTGCAGTGATCACTTCAATTCATGGACAATCACCTGACATTGCAATGGGTGTTGACAAAGCGTTAGAACATAAAACTGGCGAAGACGACAGCGAATTTGACACGGGTGCAGGGGATCAAGGCATGATGTTTGGATTTGCTTGTGATGAAACTGAGGAGTTGATGCCTTTGCCAATTTCTTTGGCTCATAAATTGACGCTCAAATTGACAGAAGTACGTAAAAATGGCACGTTGACTTACCTTCGTCCTGATGGAAAATCCCAAGTGACAGTGGAATACGATGGCGATACACCAGTAAGAATTGACGCAGTTGTCATTTCTAGCCAACATAGTCCTGACGTTTCTAATGAAACAATCAGAGAAGACATCTTAAAACACGTCATTCAAGCAGTCATCGATCCAAAATTATTGGATGCAAACACAAAATACTACATCAATCCAACAGGTCGTTTCGTAATCGGTGGACCAATGGGCGATAGTGGTTTGACTGGTAGAAAAATCATCGTCGATACGTACGGTGGCTACGCATCTCATGGTGGCGGTGCGTTTAGTGGAAAAGATCCAACAAAAGTTGACCGTTCTGCTTGTTATGCAGCTCGTCACGTTGCAAAAAATATCGTGGCAAGTGGTGTTGCAAAAAAATGTGAAGTGCAACTTGCATATGCAATCGGTGTGGCAAAACCTGTTTCTGTTTTGATCAATACGTATGGCACAGGGAAAATGTCTGACGAAAAAATTACTGAACTTGTCAATGCAAATTTCGATTTGAGACCAGCAGCAATCATCAAAAACTTTGACTTAAGAAGACCGATTTACCAACAAACAGCAGCGTATGGTCACTTTGGTCGTACAGATCTTGATTTGCCTTGGGAAAAAACAGACAAAGTTTCTGTATTCCAATAATTTAATTTTATGAAATTCCGATTGAGGTTTCTTTTAGAGACCTCAATTTTTTTGATTATTTTTTTAAAATGACTTGTATTATTACTGATTTTGTTTTATCATAGAAATAGTGGATTTCTATATGAAAAATAGTGTGAGTACGAATGAATGAGGTGATATGTTATGGCAGATGTGGACGGCATCAAAGGTGAAGTAGAAGATGTGATTTATCATAATGAGGACAATGGGTATAGTGTCTTTTCTTTGTCGACTGAAAAAAAAGCAATCACTTGTGTAGGCACTGTGTTCGGCCTTCGCCAAGGGGAATCGATGAAAATTAACGGAAATTGGGTCACTCATCCTTCATATGGGAAACAATTGCAAATTGAATTTTGTGAAAAATCAGTGCCGACGACAACGCAAGGCATTGAAAAATATTTGTCCTCTGGATTGGTCAAAGGCATTGGAAAAAAAACGGCGAAAAAAATTGTCGAAATGTTTGGCGAAAACACCTTTACAATCATCGAAGAACAGCCTGAAAAATTAGTGGAAATCAGAGGCATTACAATGACGAAAGCACAAAAAATCGCAGACTCTTTTCGCCAGCAATACCAAATGAGAAAAGCAATGATTTTTTTGCAAGAATTTGATATCACACCAGCGTATGCACTTAAAATATACAAAAAATACAAAGATAAGATGTATGAAATCGTGAAAAACCAACCGTACCGTCTCGCTGACGAAATCTGGGGAATCGGCTTTAAAATGGCGGATAAAATTGCAATGACTGGTGGAGTGCCTATGGACGATCCGAACCGCATCAAAAGTGGAATCAAATTCGTACTCAACCAAGCAGTCACCAGTGGCGATTGTTATTTGAAAAAAGATCGCTTGCTTATGGCATCTGGGGAGTTGCTTGGCACACCTGTTGAAGTCGTGGATCATTTGCTACGTGATTTGCAAGTGGAAGGGCAAATTTTCCAAGAAAATGTGGAGGGTACCATCAATATTTATTTGAATTTTTACTACCAAGCGGAAATGTATGTGGCGAAAAAATTATTGGATATTTCAGCAGTGTCGCAAAAAATGAGCCAAGAAACTGTGGAACAGTCACTGTCTATTGTTGAAGATGAAACGGACGTTTCACTGGCGGCTGAGCAAAGAATTGCTGTAATGGAGGCGATGATGGGCGGTACACTCATCATCACAGGGGGACCTGGAACAGGGAAAACGACGACAATCAATACCATTTTGCGTTTACTCGAAAAAGAAGAAAAAGAAGTCATTTTGGCGGCACCTACAGGACGGGCGGCGAAGCGTATGTCAGAAGCGACAGGTGTCGAAGCGAAAACGATGCACCGCATGCTTGGGATTTCTTTCGTCAATGAGGATTCCAGAAAGCAAACATTTGAAAAAAATGAAGAGACGCCACTCGAAGCCGATGTCATCATTATTGATGAAGCCTCTATGATAGACATTCATTTGATGAATGCTTTTTTGCGTGCCGTTGAAGTGGGAACGTCAGTCATTTTCGTTGGAGATGTTGACCAATTGCCGTCTGTGGGTGCAGGAAATGTGCTCAATGACATGATAGAAAGTGAGCATATCAAAGTCGTTCGTTTGCAACACGTATTCCGCCAAGCGGAGGAAAGTGCTATCATAAGAAATGCCCATCTCATCAACCGTGGGGTCGATCCAATCGTAAATGAGGAGGGATCGGATTTCTTTTTTCTGCGTTCGGGAGGCGTTGATGACGTACTGAAAACGTTGCAAGAACTCGTGACGACTCGCTTGCCAAAATTTACGGGGTGCGATCCTTCTTTGGATATGCAAGTCTTATCTCCTATGAGAAAAGGGGCTTTGGGGATACAAAATTTAAATGAAGTATTGCAAAATACGCTAAATCCGCCGAGCGAAGAAAAAAGAGAAAAACTCTTTCGTGATGTGACATTTCGTGAGGGCGATAAGGTGATGCAAATCAAAAATAATTACAATATCATATGGAAATTGAAAAATGAAAATGGCGAACAAATCGAAGAAGGCACAGGCATTTTCAATGGCGATATCGGTCGCATTCAATGCATTGACAACACGAAAGAAGTGCTTGAGGTGGTATTTGACGATGGAAAATTTGTGTTGTATGAATTCACGCAGTTAGAAGAACTGGAGTTGGCTTATGCAATTACAATCCACAAATCTCAAGGGAGTGAATACCCTGTCGTCATTTTACCGATGTACCAAGGGCCACCGATGTTGATGACGAGAAATTTGCTGTACACGGCAATCACTCGAGCAAAGCAACTCGTGGTTCTCGTAGGGGTCAAAGAAGTGATGTTGAAAATGGTGGAAAATAACCGTGAAATCAACCGCAACACGGGGTTGACTCGAAAAATCATTCATTTACATAACTTCATGTCGACGAAAAATTAGTTCAGACAAAATAGGGGGGTGGGCATATGGAGTTGCAAGCAATCAAATTGTCGCCGTTACTAGATAAATTAAAGGAAGCCATTTTGAAAACGCTCTATCCGCCCACGTGTGCCATTTGTGGAGAGTTGATCCCTATCGGGGGATGGCAAGATCCACTTTGTGAGGTGTGTCGAAAACAGATTCCATATACGACGGTAACGAGATGCAAACAGTGTGAGGCAGAAAAACAAATTGGTGAAATTTGTAAGAACTGTATAACAAATTTTTATATGTTTCATGGTGCATATTATGCGTTTCCATATAGCGATATCAGAATGGGCATTCACGATTTCAAATTTTATAATAAAAAGGGGAATTCTAAAATTTATGCTGAATTGATGGGCGATTTTTTGTTGCAAAATTTCAAAGAGGTCTTACAAGAAATCGACTATATTCATGGTGTGCCTATGCATGAAAATAAAATCAAACGCAGAGGGTATAACCAAGCCGATGAAATGGCAAGGGATCTCGGTGCGTATCTCGATATTCCTGTACGTATGGACGTCTTATTTCGTAAAGAGGAAAGAACGCAACAGAGTCGCCTTTCTGTGGAATTGCGGGCTGAAAATATCAAAGATGCCTTTGGTTCGCATGAATGCACAGGAGATAGAATGCTTTTGGTGGATGATGTTTTTACAACAGGCAGTACGTTGCACGAATGCGAAAAAGCACTGTATCGAAATGGGGCGGCGGCAGTTTATGTATATACGCTCTCTAGTGGGAAATAGTATGGGGTGTACAAGTGTATTTGCCTCGGAATCGAAAATTCGATGATGCATATTTTGAAAGTTAGTGCAATACCGAAGCAACATCTTCTATTGATTCAATAAAAATGGTATAAATAATACTTATATATATTGTGCAAAATTATAATTTGAAAATAAAGCCAAAAGAGTGTATACTGAATACTTAAATATATAACCCAATAACTTAAATAAATATAGTTTTAAGCTAGTGGGTTATAGTCGTATAGTTGTTTGTATGTGAAGGAGGTTTTACTATGGCAATGGAAACACAAGGATTTGACAATAATCAGTATATTCGTATGCAGTCGGAACGAATCAAAGAAAGAATTTCTCAGTTTGGCGGGAAATTGTATCTTGAGTTCGGTGGAAAATTATTTGATGACCACCATGCAGCTCGTGTATTACCTGGATTTCAACCAGATACGAAAATTCGTATGCTCACACAACTAAAAGATGATGCCGAAATAGTCATTGCAATCAATGCAGGCGACATCGAAAAAAATAAAGTGCGTGGCGATTTGGGGATTACATACGATGTGGATGTACTTCGTCTAATCGATGCGTTTCGTGGGTATGGTTTGTATGTGGGTAGCGTCGTTTTGACACACTTTACAGAACAACCGGCCGCTTGTGCGTATATGCACAAATTAGAAGCGTTGGGGCTTAAAGTGTACAAACACTATATCATCGAGGGGTATCCGGCAAACATTCCGCACATCGTAAGTGATGAGGGGTATGGAAAAAATGAATATATTGAAACGGAACGCTCTTTGGTCATTGTGACTGCACCGGGTCCTGGTAGCGGAAAAATGGCAACTTGTTTGTCGCAACTCTTCCATGAAAATAAAAGAGGGGTACAAGCTGGGTATGCAAAATTTGAAACCTTCCCAATCTGGAATTTGCCTTTGCGTCACCCTGTCAATGTGGCATATGAAGCGGCAACTGTCGACTTAAAAGATGTGAATATGATCGACTCTTTCCATTTGGAAGCGTATGGTGAAACGACAGTCAATTACAACCGTGACATCGAAGTATTCCCAGTACTCAACGCTATGTTTGAAGAAATTTATGGTGAATCTTCTTATAAATCACCGACTGATATGGGTGTCAATATGGCAGGAAATTGTATCGCTGACAATGACCTCGTAGAGCAAGCAGCAAAAGATGAAATTGTACGTAGATATTTCAAATTACTCTGTGAACGTAGAAAAGGAAATGTCGATGACGACCAAGTACTACGTGCAGAATTGCTCATGAAACAAGTGGAAATTTCCGTGGAAGACCGCAAAGTCGTAATGGCAGCAAGAGCTCGTGCAGAAGAAACAGACGGTCCAGCAGCGGCAATTGGCTTAAATGATGGCAGAATCATTACTGGAAAAACATCTAGTCTACTCGGTGCTACGTCTGCATCGCTCCTCAATGCATTAAAAGCGTTGGCGGGCTTGCCAAAAGAAGTGAAATTGATTAGCCCAAGTGTCATTGAGCCAATCCAAAAATTGAAGATTGAAAACTTAGGCAATAAAAATGCAAGACTCCATACAGATGAAGTTTTGATTGCACTTTCTATTTCTGCAACGACAAATAAAGATGCAGAACTTGCTTTTTCAAAAATCGCCGATTTGAAAGGGGCACAAGTACATTCTTCAGTGATTTTGTCCTCAGTAGATGAACATATCATGCAAAAACTTGGAACGCATTTGACTTGTGAACCAATTTATCAAACAAAAAAATTGTACCATAGCTAAGGAACCACTGATTTAATTCTAGTCATTATCTTTCCGGACAATTTTCCCGGCACTATCCCCAAAAAGCCTCGACGATATTTCCGATATCGCCTACGTTTTTTGTGAATATTGACGAAAAAATTCTCTCGAAAATCTAACGACCACAATTAATCAGTGATTCCCTAAAAGTAGATCAACACAATTGTAAAAACAACAGTACTTCAGCAGTTTTTTGGTGAGTGCTGTTGTTTTTCGTTGTTTTATAGAGGGAATTTCCTAAAATTTTTTTAATCTAAAAAAAAATATTTGAATTCTTGGGAAAATGTGATATACTTAGGGTGCATGATTTTTACGTTGGAGAAGTATGTGCTTTTCTGCTTTAAAATATATGCATGGTTTCATAAAGGAGATCGCTAATTTTTCGGTGGTTTTCAAAGTAGCAAAGAACAAATTCCTAATAGGAGGGGTGCAGTATGACAGCAAAAATAGAAAATAAAAATGGGACGATTTCAATTGATTATGAAGTCATTGCAAGGATAGCAGGCTATGCAGCGATTGAGTGTTATGGGATTGTCGGAATGGCAGTCAAAAATGTAAAAGATGGCATTGTGCAACTATTGAAAATTGAGAGCCTAACAAAAGGAATCAAAGTCAATGTGGTGGATTCAAAAATCAACCTTGAGTTGCATATTATTGTTGAATATGGTACAAATATTACAGTCATTGCAGACAACATTGCAAGTACAGTCAAATATTCTGTGGAAGAATTTGCTGGGCTTCGTGTGGACAATGTAAATGTGTTTGTTGACGGTTTGAGAGTCGACAAGTAAGAGGAGGAACAATCAGTGGCAAAATTGAAGTTAGATGGATATACGCTTAGCAAAATGTTCGTAGCAGGAGCGGGAGAATTGGCAGTACACAAACAAATGGTCGATGCAATGAATGTATTTCCGGTGCCTGATGGCGATACGGGAACGAATATGTCTTTGACAGTGTTGGCTGCAGCAAAAGAAGCTGAAAAAAATGAAAATGCAACGATTGGTGAAGTGGGGAAAGCCATAGCCAGTGGTGCGTTGCGTGGAGCAAGAGGAAATTCGGGGGTCATCGTATCTCAAATTTTTAGAGGATTTGCAAAAGGTTTGGAAGGCAAAACGGAAGCAACGTCAGCAGATTTGGCGATTGCGTTTGAAGAAGCAGTCAAAACGGCATATAAGGCGGTAATGAAGCCGAAAGAAGGTACAATCCTTACGATTGCGAAAGCGTGTAGCAAAGAAGCGGTGCGTTTGGCGAAAGAAACAGACGACGTTGAAGCGTTGTTTGCTGGGGCGATTCGATATGGTCATGAAGTATTGCTCCAAACACCTGAAATGTTGCCAGTACTAAAACAAGCGGGTGTTGTCGATGCCGGTGGTCGTGGACTTTTGTTCATTTATGAGGGAATGCTCAAATACCTAAGAGGCGAAGAAATTTCAACTGTACCGCAAGAAGCAATTGCTTTGACGGTCAATACTGATTTTTCGGCACTTTCTTCTATTGATCATGCGGATATCACTTTTGGATATTGTACTGAATTTTTCATCAATACGAAAAATGCAACGGACGAGGTTGTGGAAGACTTGACTTCGTATTTAGATTCGATTGGTGATTCTGTGGTGTGTATTGCGGATGAAGATATTATAAAAATTCATGTGCATACAGATAACCCTGGTCTTGCCCTTGAAAAAGCCTTGAAAATTGGTGGCTTAAGCGGTATGAAAATCGATAATATGAGAGAGCAACACACTGCAATTACAGACGGTGTGGCTCCACAAGAAACAGCAAAAAATCAACCGAAAAAAGACGTTGGTTTCGTTTCCATTTCAGCTGGAGCTGGATTTTCTGAAATATTTAGAAGTCTGGGTGTAGACATTATCCTTGAAGGTGGACAAACGATGAACCCAAGTACAGATGATATTTTAAATGCAGTCGATAGAATCAATGCAGATAGCATTATCTTGTTGCCAAACAACAAAAATATCATTTTGGCGGCAGAGCAAGCAATCAAATTGTGTGAAGACAAAAAAATGTATGTCATTCCAACGAGAACTGTGCCTGAGGGAATTACGGCGATGTTCTGCAATGGCGAAGACGTTTCAGCAGAAGATATGGTTGCAGAGATGAAAGAAGTCATCGTACCTGTGAATACAGTTTCTATGACTTACGCTGTGCGTGATACAATGATTGATGATAAGGAGATTGTTTCTGGTGACATTTTAGGTATGGTCAACGACTCGATTTCTGTTGTGGGCAAAGAAATTCAATCTGCTACAAAAGATACGCTCGCAAGCATTATGACGGAAGATAGTGAACTTGTGGCGATTTATTTTGGTAGCGAGGCCACAAAAGAACAAGCAGAAGAAATTAGTGAATATATTGAAGAAAACTATCCTGAAGCGGAAGTGGAAATTCACAAAGGGGAACAACCGCTTTATTTCTATATCATTTCTGTGGAGTAAGGGCGATTTCCGAAATGCACTCATCCAAGCTAAGCTGTATAAAACTAGGTTTCGAGAAGGTGTTTTTTGTGTGGACTGCATAAAAAAGTTCTCTGGATCTGGTGCTTTGGGTATCGGAGGTCACTTGAAATTGTTTGCCAAAGGAGTTTTTCATGGAATTATACGACGACATTGCAACCTTAAAAGGGATTGGAAAACAACGTGAAACAAAACTCAACTCTATGGGGATTTATACGGTGAAAGATTTGCTGATGCATTATCCAAGAGATTACAAAGACCGTAGCCAATTGGTCAAAATTTCTGAACTCGCTTTGGAGGAAGAAAGTACTTTTTTGGGGTATTGCAAGGAATATGGCGATCTCAAACAAACTGGGCGATTTCAATTCGTTCGAGTGAAAGTTTTCGATGAAACAGGCATGGTCACGCTTCTTTGGTTCAACCAGCCGTATATGAAAAAGGCACTCGTTCCGAGGCAATGGTATTTATTTACAGGGAAGTTGCAAAAAAAATATGGAAAACAAGAAGTCGCCGTTGTTGATTATGAAAAAATAGGCGACAATTTTGCAGGTGGTCGCATCATTCCTGTTTATGCAAGTGTGAAAGGCATTTCTCAAAAAATGTTGCGGACATACGTCGAAGATATATTGCAAACCATGCAAGAAATGGCCTTGCTACAAGAAGAATTGCCAGAGTGGGTGCGTGAAGAATGTCATCTCCCTGAAAAGAATTTTTCGCTGTTAGAGATTCATTTTCCAAAAACAGAAGAAGGCTTTTACGAAGCGAGAAAACGTCTCGTGTTCGAGGAATTTTTCTTGTTGCAAACGGCTCTATATTCGCTGAAATCGGTATTTGAAAAAAATACAACGGCAAAAGTAATGCAACACGAAGAAGCCATACAAGAAATGATTGAGAAGTTGCCATTTCCTTTGACAAATGCACAAAAAAAAGTCCTCAAAGAAATGCAAGGTGATATGACGACAGGCAAGCAAATGAATCGTTTGGTGCAAGGAGATGTCGGGAGCGGAAAGACGGCGGTGGCAATGGTTTTGGCATATTGGGTCATTCAAAATGGTCACCAAGTTGTTTTGATGGCACCGACAGAAGTGTTGGCACAACAACATTTCGCATCATTTTATGAGTCGTTTACCTCCCTTGGGATTCCTGTGGCTTTGCTCTTTTCGGGGCAAAAAGCAAAAGAACGTAGGGAATCGCTAGAAGGCATTGCCTCTGGTCGTTACAAAATGATTATTGGCACACACGCTCTCGTGCAAGAAAAAGTAATTTACAACGATTTGGCCTTGGCAATCACTGATGAGCAACATCGTTTTGGCGTAAAACAGAGAGCCATACTGTCTGAAAAAGGCGAAGCCCCTCACGTTTTGGTGATGACGGCAACGCCGATTCCAAGGACGCTTGCATTGATGATTTATGGGGAACTTGACATTTCCATCATTGACGAATTGCCACTCGGTCGCAAAGCCATTGAAACGTGGGCAGTCAATGTATCGTATCGTGAACGCATTTATACGTTCATTGAAAAACAGGTGGGAGAAGGTCGCCAAGCGTACGTCATCTGCCCGATGATTGAAGAAAATGAAAAATTGGAAGTCGAATCGGTACTCGATTATACAGAAAAACTACAAGATAGGCTTTCTGGAATTTCTGTGGCATACGTCCACGGAAAAATGAAGCCACAAGAAAAACAAACGATAATGACTTCTTTTGCGAATAATGAAATACAAGTGCTCGTTTCTACGACAGTCATAGAAGTTGGGATCAATGTGCCGAATGCATCTGTAATGTTGGTGGAAAATGCGGAGCGGTTTGGCTTGTCGCAACTGCACCAATTGCGTGGACGGGTCGGACGAGGGGAATACCAATCGTACTGTATTTTGGTGAGCGAGGCGAAGTCGAAAACCACAAAAAAGAGACTCGAAGCACTCGTAAAATCGCAAGATGGATTTTATATTTCGGAAGTCGATTTGAATTTGCGAGGTCCAGGGGAATTTTTCGGGACGATGCAACATGGGTTGCCTGAATTTAAAATTGCAAATATTTATAAAGATATGGAAATCTTAAAAGAGGCACAAAAAATGGCGAGAAAATTTGTGGAACCAGAGGAAGAATCGCAAAAAAAAGGCAATGAATTATGGGAAAAAGCCATTGATAATTATTTAAAACATAAAATTTTAGAAATATAGTTAATTTTTGTATTGAAATTTCTGTAAACTTTTGGTATACTAATCATAATATTGAAATATTTTCCAAAAGTAATGTGGATAGAGCGATAGGGGTAGTTGGTATGCGTGTCATTTCAGGTACAGCAAAAGGTAGAAAATTACAAACAGTAGACGGGTTAGATACCCGTCCGACGACAGATCGTATGAAAGAAACGATTTTCAATATGATTGCGTTTGATCTTTTGGATTGCGATTTTTTAGATGTATTTGCTGGAAGTGGAGCGATGGGCATTGAAGCGTTGAGTCGTGGGGCAAAAAGTGCAGTATTTGTTGATTATAGTGCAGATTGCCAAGCGATGATTCTTGAAAATTTACGCCACACGCAACTCGTAGAACGTGCTGTCGTTGTGAAGAATGGCGAAGTACTGTCGGCTCTGTTGGGATTGCAAAAAGAGGAGAAAACGTTTCATATCATTTTTTTAGATCCGCCTTACGAATCGGAATTGGGTGGACAAGTGTTAGAAGCAATTGCTACAAAAAAATTATTGGCAGAAGACGGGTATGTTTTATTTGAGCATGATACGAAAAAAACAGTAGAAGCACCAGAGGGCATGGAATTATTCCGCCAGAAAAAGCATCCCAAAACAACGATTTCTTTTTATCGTTCTGTATAGTGAAAAGTGGAGGGAATCAAATGAAAATAGGAGTCTTTGGCGGGAGTTTTGATCCTCTGACTTTGGGGCATATGGATCTCATTCGTCGCAGTGCGAAACTCGTTGACCGCTTGATTGTCGTTGTACTTGACAATCCTAAAAAATCGACTTTATTTACATTACAAGAGAGGAAAGACCAGATTACTATGGTGGTTTCTGAATTGGAAAATGTGGAAGTGGATTCGTACGAGGGTCTGATGGTGGATTTTGCAAAGGAAAAAGGGGCAACAGTTGCGTTTCGTGGACTCCGCAATGCAGTGGATTTTGCGACGGAATACCAAATGCATTTGATCAATCGCAAATTGAACGAAGAAATAGAGACTGTTTTTTTGGCGGCAGATGAAGAACATATTGCACTTAGCTCTACAAATGTAAAAGAAGTGGCAAAATTTGATGGTCGTATTGATTTTATGGTACCGAAAGAAATTGAACCGTTAATTATGAAAAAAATGAAAAAGTGAGGAACGAACTATGGACACTGTGTTGGGGTTGTTAGATGAATTTGAAGAAATTTTAGAAACGAGTAAAGCTGTGCCATTTAGCAATAAGGTTTCTGTGGACAAAGAAGAATTTTATGATCTGATTGGTGAAATTCGGGCGAAATTACCAAATGAATTGAAACAGTCGAAATGGGTCATTGAAGAACGCAATAAAATTTTGATTGATGCCCAAAGAGAAACTGATGAAATGTTAAAAACGGCGGAAGACCGCATGTTGCGTATGATTGACGAGCATGAGGTGACCAAGCAAGCGTATGAACGTGCGACTACGATTATTGAGTCTGCAAAAAAAGCCTCCAAAGAAATGCGATTGGGTGCCGTGGAATATGCAGAAGATATCATGGTGGGGACGGAAGAAAAAATCCGTGAACTCAAAAATATACTTTATGAAGAAAGTAGAAAAAATGATGAGTACTTCAACCAAACTTTGGATGTTTTGAGCGAAAACATTCAAGAACTTCGTGCGGGCAAATAATTTTTACGTTCATTTCTTCGTTTTTTTTCTAAGCAAAAAAGATATATATATAGCAAGATAGACTACAGATTGCAATAGGAAAAAGCTGTTAAGAATCCCGTATTTTTGATAATTGATTGCCATCTGTTCGTTTGCGAATACGGGGAGCAAACTTTTTTCATAGTGCAAAAATATACAATAAAATATACAACCACTACACAAGCTGTTGCAAATTTTCGATAAAATGTAATGGCTTTTTTTTATTGGCACTGCTTTCAAAATACCAAAGGTTTGACCGAGAATCGAGCAACCGCCAAACGAAACGATCATACAACTTGCGGTGTAGACTGCAATTTTTGGTGTTGTGGTGCATTGGCTGAGTTCGTATGTACCGGTTGTAATTTCTAGGATTCCGCTGAAAATTCCCTGAAAAAAAGGGGGAGAGTGGTCTAAAAAATTGTAGGGCATGGATTTGATAGCAGTTAGTAATGTAGCGAAAAATACGAGATATCCGCCAATTTGTAGTATGGTATGTAGGCTGTCTTCGATGGTTTTTCCGAGTAGGTCGGAGAAGTTTTTTTGTGGTGATGGCACTGGTGGAGTGGAACTTGTGCAGTGTGATTTTTTTTTGAAGATGCCAAGAAGAATGCCTGTGGTAATTGCACCTAAAATTGTGGAGATAAGGAGCAAATAGCCGATTTCGGGATCGTGGAAAAAAGCCGTTCCAACTGTACCGATGAGAAAAAGTGGACCTGCGTTGTTGGAAAAGCCCAAAAGATGTTCGGCATCTTCGAGTGAAATTTTATTTTCTTTGTATAGTGTAGCGGTGAGTTTTGCTCCCATGGGATAGCCAGAAAGCATACCGAGGAAAAAAGGGAGACTTGCAATTCCAGGGAGGCGAAAGAGTGGGTACATAATAGGGGTGCATAATTTACTGAGGAGGGACACGCCTTTTGAACCCATGAAAATACCGCAAGCCACCATAAAAGGGAATAATGACGGGAAGACTTTTGTGAGGAATAAAGTGATGGAGTCGGAGGCGGAAAGGAGCATGATTTCGGGGTTGGCGATGAGAGAGACGATGAGGAAGCATGCACAAATGAGGGGGAGCGTATTTGCGAGCATAGAAAAACCTCCTGTTCAGGCATTTTTTACAGTCTATGCGAAGAATTGAGGAGGTATGATAGTATTGTGGGCGGTGACGATGTTAAAGAGGGGAAGGAAAGACCGTGGACGCTGTCCACACCTGCCACTTTTTGAAAAAAGTGGACAAAAACTTTATTTTTGTTCGCCTAAGCACATGCACACTTTAGGAGATGAGGTAAGGGGTATCATAGTATTGAAATCTCAATTAAATATCTCTAAAACGATAAAATGCTTTCAGTACTAAGGTCAGCGAAATTAAAGTTTTGAGCCGGCTTTTTTAAAAGCTGGTGGGGTTTGGGGCAAAGCCCCAAGGTCTTTATTTTAAAAATAACATATTTTATCACGGTGCGTAGTTTGTGAGAAAATCCTCTGGTAAAAATTCTTGGTCAATCGTCGTCGTGACGATATCATAAATTTTTGCATATGACAGCGGATCGCTGAAATTCCGCACCCCGTGACTTTGTGCCAATTCTGGCGTATACGCATCGTACGGATAAATACGTATTTGTTGATAACTGCCGTCGTAATGCGTAAAGATCGGCAAAAACATTGCATTTGCAATGCTTGTCACACCATATTGTTTTTCGATTTCCAAGTCGAGCATACCGCCAATCATTGTGGCTGTGCGGTTTTGTGCCGATATGAAATTGCCTAAGGAATAGACGACAATCCCCTGACTGCCGTCAGCTCTTGTGATGTATTCCACTGGTTGAATGACGTGGGGGTGATGTCCGAACACGACATCTGCTCCAGCAAGTATGAGTCGTTTCGCCAAATCATACTGAAAATTCGTTGGTGTGTGTGTGTACTCTGTCCCCCAATGCATATTGACTACAGTGATATCGCTCTTTCTCTCGGCTCGCCCGACTTGTTTCAATAGCTCGGAAATACTTGCCTCATCAGTAACGACTGGTGCAATGAGCGTGGAGCTACTTGGCAAACTGAGTCCGTTTGTCGGTTGTGTCGCCGCTACGAAAGAAAAAGTGATGTTATTTTTTGTGATAGTTGGAATGTCCTTGTAGTCTTCCATACTGTCATACGCACCTGTCAAAATAATGTCGTTGTACGCATTGAAAAAAGTAATCGTCTCTTGCAAACCGCTCGCTTGCATGTCGAACATGTGATTGTTGGCAATCGAGACGACGTCGAAACCGAGTTTGACTACCTTATCCCCAAGTTCGGGTGGTGAGTTGAACAGTGGGTAATCGGAGGGGCTGCGGTTGGCAATCATCGTTTCTTGGTTGACACTTGCAATGTCTGCGGCTGCAATGCGATCGGCAATGGCTTCGTAGGGAACGGAAAAATCGTATGTACCATCTGTGCTACGACGTTGTGCCTGTGAGTAAATACTACTATGAATCAAGTTGTCCCCAACACCTAAGAGGGAAACCGTCTTTTTTGTGGAAAACTCAGCAGTTGCATATAGATGAAATGCATCTGGAGAGGTATTTTTTTCTGTAAAATGCTGATGACTCGTCATAGGTGAGGCAAACAGCGTAGCCGTTGCAAGGCTGGTGAGTAAATATTGGGCTAGAAAATTCATGTGACACCTCGTCTTTTGTTCAGGAATTGTGGATTCCTCTATTTAATTGTTGTCTACAAACAAGTATACTATATTTTGGACGAAATGTCACATAGAAATTTTATTAGGTAAATATCGATGGCAAGAACAATGAAATTGTCGGAATGAACGTAAGCAATAGAAGAATTGCGATCATAACGAACAAGAAAGGAATGATCCCTTTGATTACATCGTCGAGACTCGTTTCCCCGACACGGGCGGCAACGAAGAGATTGACACCGAGCGGTGGAGTGATGAAGCCGATTGCGAGATTGACCACCATGATGATACCAAAATGAACTGGATCGACACCGAGTCCTGTAATTACAGGTAAGAAAATCGGTGCCAAAATCATGATGGCACAGAGTGTTTCCATAAAACAACCCACGACCAAAAGCAACACATTAATGAGTAATAAAATCAAAAATACATTATCGGTAAGAGAAGTCAGTGCATTGGCAACGGTGATTGGAATGCGACCTAGCGTCAATACTTTTGAAAATCCAGCAGCACAACCGATTACAATCAAGATGGAGGCTGTCGTTTCGCAAGCACCTTTGGTCAAATCGACTAATTTTTTGAAATCGATTTCTTTGTAAATCAAAATGCCAACGACCAAACTGTAAATTACAGAGACTGCAGCTGCTTCTGTTGGCGTAAAAATACCGCCGTAAATACCACCTAAAATGATGACAGGTGTCGCCAAAGCCCATTTTGCATCCCATGCAATCCGAAACGCTTCTTTTGAGTCGAAAGTAGAATCATCGCCTTTGTAGCCGTTTTTCTTTGAAAATATATAAGAATACAAAATCAAACCAAACCCGATAATAACGCCTGGGACAATGCCCGCCATGAAAAGTTTACTCACAGAGCTATTTGTTGTTACGCTATATACGACCATTGGGATACTTGGCGGAATGATGACACCGATGCTCCCAGCGGCTGCAATGAGTGCGAGTACGAATTTTTTGTCGTACCCTTTTTCGAGCATCGTTGGAACGACCATGCCACCGACTGCGGCTACAGTTGCAGGGCCTGAACCTGAAATGGCTGCAAAAAACATGCAGACAACGACAGTTACAATTGCCATACCACCAGTGATTCTACCGAAAAATACATTGGCAACGTCGAGCAGTCTCTTAGAAATTCCGCCTCCGCCCATCAGCTCACCAGCGAAAACGAAAAATGGAATTGCCATAATCGGGAAAGAATCGGCTGCTGTCACCATATTTTGTGCGATGAAACCGTATGTCAACTGCCCAGTATAGAGAATATAAGCAAGAGAGGCGAAGCCCAAAGAAAAACCAACAGGGACACCGAGTATTAAAAATAAAGCGAGTGAGCCAAAAATTACGAATGAAGTCATATTAGTTCGCCTCCTTTTTCGCTATGAAATTTTTTACTTTTCTGTGGATTGTCTGAAGGGTGCGATATGTAGTCAGTACAAATCCAACGAGTGTTGCAAGGTAGACGTATTCCATATGCAAGTGTAGGGCGGGTGACATTTGTCCGCTCCAAGCGATTTTTCCTACCACTGTCACAGAAGTGAATACGATAAATACTGAAAATACTAAAATTAAAATGTCGCTGAATAACTCGACGTAAGGGCGAAGGTGCTTTGGAAATAAGTAAAACGCTGCATCAATACGAATGTGTTTTTCTTGTTTTGCAGTATAACTCACGGAAATGTATACGAGCCAAATGAATAAATATCTTGAAAGTTCTTCTGACCAAATGAGCGAACTTTGAAATACATAACGCATGATGACTTGAAAAAATATCAAAAAACTCATGCCAATGAGCAGTGGTACGATGATATAGACTTCTAAATTTTCGTCTATTTTTTTCCATAGATTCATAGAAAATGCCTCCTTTTCAATATTTGATACGAGTAGTAGTTTATGTTATGGAGCAGTTTTTTCGATTTCTGATTCAAAGACAGTTGGTTCTACGATAATTTCATCTGTTGCGACGGTAGAGACGCTGTTTGCCGTCTCGCTACTTTGACAAACCACCAATAGAGTGGCAATCATACAAAATGTAAATACTTTTATTTTGTTCAAAACCATTTCAATCCTCCCTTTCGTAAATAAACATCATTTGCTTAAGTATAATAATTAGTACAAGTTTCTTAAGAATCTATATATACTATGCCGTAAATTCATAAATAAGTCATGCAAAAATGAAAATTTTTGTATATTTATTAACAATACCGAAAAAAGATGAAAAAATAATGAGATAATTCTAATTAATTGTAGAAACATACAAAACAACTAGGAAAATAAAAGTGTTGTCATACAAGTGTGTTATATGAAATTAATTTAAACAAAAATATATTAAAAAAATGAATGAATTTAATAGAATTGCATTTTGTATACAAATATATAAAAGAAAGTAGTTTCGTTACTATAAGCGTGAATTTACGTATAGAAGGAATTAGGGAAAGAATGTAAAAAAAAATATGATAAATATTAGGAAAACGCTTGCAAAAATTTTCATTCTAGTGTATACTATTTCTATAAAAGAATATTGATTATGGTGAAGAGTGGGTGGTTTGCCCACTCTTTATTGTTGAAATGAGGTGTAAGAAGTGGCAAGAAACAACAATACAGAAGCGAAAGTCCTTGTGTATCTGGAGCCGATTTTGGCTGAAAAACAGCTAGAACTCGCTGATCTGGAATTTGTAAAAGAAGGGGCCAATTGGTATTTGCGTGTCTACATCGACAAAGAAGGTGGCGTAGATATTATTGACTGCGAGGCGGTCAGTCGTGCATTTGAGGCAAAACTCGACGAGACAGATCCCATCGAACAGCCCTACATTTTGGAGGTCAGCTCCCCAGGGATTGATCGACCGCTAAAAAAAGATGCGGATTTCGTGCGTTTTTCAGGGGAAATCGTCGATGTCAAACTGTACAAAGCATTGCACGGAGCCAAGCAACACCAAGGCGAATTGGTTGGAAAAGTAGAAGATATTATTTCAATCAAAAATGAAGAAGGTACGGTTTTGGAATTTGAAGCAAAAAGTGTGGCGAGCATTCGTCTTGCGATATTGTTTTAATAATTAACTATATTTATTGTAATTTATCATATTATTTTTGTGATAAATTACCTATGAAAAGGAGGAATTTGGAAAATGGATAAAAATGAATTTATGGAAGCCTTAGAGTTAGTTGTCAAAGAAAAAGGCCTCGATAAAGAAATTATTTTTGAAGCGATTGAGGCTTCTTTGTTGTCAGCCTGCAAAGAGTATTTTGGGAAAAATCAAAATGTAAAAGTAATTGTCGATCGTGAAACAGGAAATGTGGCTTGTTATTCGCAACAAACTGTTGTGGAAGAAGTCGAAGATCCGCAAAATGAAATTACAGTAGAAGAAGCAAAAGAGATCAATCCGAGTTATGAAATTGGTGATGTCGTAGATACAGAAGCGACACCGAAAGATTTTGGACGTATTTCTGCACAAAAAGCGAAACAAGTTGTAGTTCAAAAATTCAAAGAGGCGGAACGTGAAATTCTTTACAACGAATACATCACGAAAGAACGTGAAGTCGTGACGGCATTGGTGCAACGTAGAGATCGTAGAAATGTCATTTTGCAAATGGGAAAAGCCGATGCAGTCTTGACACCGAATGAGCAAATTCCGACGGAGCGTTATACGTTTATGGAGCGTATGAAAGTCTACGTTGTGAAAGTTGAAAATCTGCCAAAAGGTCCACAGATTCTCGTATCAAGAACGCATCCAGAACTCGTAAAGCGTTTGTTTGAACAAGAAGTGCCTGAAGTATTTGATGGCACTGTGGAAATCAAAAGCATTGCCCGTGAAGCTGGAAATCGTACGAAAATTGCAGTGTATTCTAAGAATCCAGATGTCGATCCTTTGGGGGCTTGCGTGGGGCAAAATGGGTACCGTGTCAATGTCGTTGTTGGTGAGCTTGGTGGCGAAAAAATTGATGTCATTGAATGGAATGAAGATCCAAAAGTCTTTATTGCAGCTGCCCTTAGCCCTTCCAAAGTGGTGACGGTCGTTTTGAATGAAGAAGACCAAAGTGCAAAAATCGTTGTGCCTGACCACCAACTGTCTTTGGCAATTGGAAAAGAAGGGCAAAATGCAAGACTCTCTGCAAAACTCACAGGATGGAGAATCGATATCAAAAGCGAAACACAAGCCAGAGAAACGAATTTCCTTGAGGAAACACCATCTACGAAAACTGTAGCTGGAGAAGATGATGGCGAAGAAGACATTAATATAGAAGAAACTCATGTGGATTCTGCGGAATTCGATGTAGAACAAGATGATTTTGATGTCATAGATGCAGAAGATACGAATGAGACTGATGAGGAAAGCGAAAGCTGAAATCCCAAAAGTGAGGTGTATAATCATGACTTTGACAAAACAGAGAAAAGTGCCATTGCGAAAATGTACGGGTTGTAAAGAAATGAAAACGAAACAAGAGTTGATTCGTGTGGTACGCAGTGAAGATGCTGATTATTTCTTGGATACAACAGGGAAAAAAGCAGGGCGAGGTGCGTATGTCTGTGCGAGTACAGATTGTCTGACGAAGGCACAGAAATCAAAAGGGCTTGAGCGTTCTTTCAAGTCGTCAATTCCGCAAGAAGTCTATACGCAACTCAAAGAGCAACTAGACTCGCAAGGGGAAAATTCATGAGTCACATTTTAAACTTCATCGGACTTGCAAAACGTGCCGGGAAAGTGGCAGCTGGTGAAGTGGCAGTGGTGGCAACTGTACAGAAAAAAACGACACATCTATTGATTGTATCGACAGATGCTTCAAAAAATACGAAGAAAAAATTCAATAATTCTGCTGCCTATTATCATATTCCGATTGTGGAATTTGGAGACAAAGAAGCGTTGGGTATGGCAATTGGTGAAGAATTTCGAGCGGTATTATCCATTACAGATTTGGGTTTTGCAACGAAATTGATTTCAATGATAGAAGCAGAAACTGCAACGAATGCAGAATCATAATATAGATGAAATATAGAAAAAATTGGCAATACTACTAAAAATAATTGAAAGCAGAGGTGTAGTGAATGGCAAAAATCCGTGTATATGAATTAGCAAAAGAGTTACTCGTATCAAATAAAGATTTGGTAGCAAAACTACAAGAAAATAATATAGAGGCAAAAAGTCATATGAGTATGATTGGAGAAGGCGATGCGGAACAAATTCGCAAGCTTTACAAAAGTGGTGGCGAAGCGAAAAAAGAAACGTTAGTGACAAGAGAAAAACAAGAAACACCACAACAAAAACCACAAAATTCGCAAAAACAAGGGCAAAAACCGAAACAAGATGCGAAACCACAAGAACAAAAGCCACAGACCCAACAGCAAAAGCCACAAGGACAACAACAAAAGCCACAGACCCAACAGCAAAAACCACAGGGGCAACAACAAAAACCACAAGGGCAACAACAAAAAACGCAAGGGCAACAACAAAAAACGCAAGGGCAACAAGAAGTGAAACCGCAAGAACAAAAACAAGCCCCAGCACCGCAACAAGCACAACAAACAGGCAAGAAAAAGAAAGACAAAAAGAAAGATAAAAAAGAGCAAAGAGTCAAAGAAAATCCGATGGAGAGACGTCGCCGTGAAATGGAAGAAGAAGCGGCTTTGATGGCGGAGCTTGAGGCATTAGAAGCAGAAGAAAGAGCATTACACCCAGAAACTTTGGTGAAAATGGCTCCTGCGACGATGACTGTCAAAGATTTGGCTGAAATCCTTGAGAAAAAAGGATCTGATTTGGTCATGCTCCTCATGAAAAAAGGGAAAATGGTCAACATCAATGCACAAATTGACTTCGATTTGGCATCTGAATTGGCACTCAATTACAATGTTTTGCTCGAAGAAGAACCAGAAGTCGACATCATGGAAGCTGTATTTGCTGAGGAAGAAGAAGATGAAAAACTTCTCAAAACTCGCCCACCAGTCGTTGTTGTTATGGGTCACGTTGACCACGGTAAAACGTCTCTTTTAGATAGCATTCGTCAAAGTAGTGTGACAAAAGGAGAAGCTGGCGGAATTACGCAACACATCGGTGCATATACTGTAAAAATTGATGGGAAACCGATTACTTTCCTTGATACACCAGGACATGAGGCATTCACTGCAATGCGTATGCGAGGGGCTCAAATTACAGATATTGCAATTTTAGTTGTTGCAGCGGATGACGGTGTCATGCCGCAAACGATTGAAGCCATCAACCATGCGAAAGCAGCAGGCGTTGAAATTATCGTTGCCATCAATAAAATGGATAAACCATCTGCAAATCCTGACCGTGTGAAACAAGAATTGACTGAATACGAACTCGTAGCAGAAGATTGGGGCGGAAGCACAGTTTGTGTGCCTGTTTCTGCTGTCTCGAAAGAGGGGATTGACAACTTACTTGAAATGATTATTCTCGTTTCTGAAATGAAAGAATTGAAAGCCAATCCAAACAAAAAAGCCCGTGGTGTCATCGTGGAAGCGGAACTTGACAAAGGGCGAGGCACTGTAGCGACGGTACTCATCCAAAGTGGAACGCTACAAATTGGCGATCCTGTCGTTGCAGGGTGTGCATACGGTAAAATCAGAGCGATGATTGATGACAAAGGACGACACGTCAAAAAAGCAGGTCCATCTCAACCTGTGGAAATCTTAGGGCTTTCAGAAGTGCCTACGGCTGGGGACGGATTTTATGCAGCTGAAAATGACAAACAAGCTCGCCATGTGGCGGAAAGTATCGTGGCAAGACAAAGAGAAAATCTCATTAAAGAAACACCGCAAAAAGTTTCTCTTGATGACTTGTTTTCTCAAATTCAAAGTGGTACAATGAAAGAGTTGAATGTTGTCGTGAAAGCTGATGTACAAGGATCGGTTGAGGCGATGCGTCAAAGTTTGGAACGTCTCACAAATGAAGAAGTGCGTGTTCGCATCATTCATGGTGGTGTTGGGGCAATTACAGAAAGTGATGTCATGCTCGCATCGGCCTCGAATGCCATTATCATCGGATTCAATGTGCGACCTGAACCTGTGGCGAAAGAATTTGCCGACCGTGAAAAAGTCGATTTGAGACAATACCGTGTCATTTACAATGCGATTGAGGACATTTCCTCTGCAATGAAAGGCATGCTCGATCCTATTTACGAAGAAAAAGTAATTGGTCATGCAGAAGTGAGACAACTGTTCAAAGCTTCGGGCATTGGTACAATTGCTGGTAGTTATGTGAAAGATGGTAAATTCGTTCGAGGTTGTCTTGTGCGTATTTCTCGTAGAGATTCCGTGATTTTTGAGGGGGAACTCGACAGTTTAAAACGCTTCAAAGATGATGTCAAAGAAGTGACACACGGTTTTGAGTGTGGGTTGGTATTTAAAAAATTCAACGACATTGAAGAAGGCGATTGGGTGGAAGCCTATATCATGGTGGAAGTGCCTAGATAAAAGAAAGAAATGAAAGAGAAGAAAGAAGGGTGATTGTATGAAAAAAAATACAAGAATTTCGAGAATCAATGATGAAATTTTAAAGGAAGTATCTCAAATCATTCGAGGGGAGCTGAAAGATCCACGCATTGGTGTACTGACAAGTGTGATTTCTGTGGATACGACAGATGATTTGAAATATTGCAAAATATTCGTTTCCGTACTTGGCAATGACGATGAAAAAAATAATGTCATGGTTGCGTTGAAAAATGCAGCTGGATTTGTACGTCGTCTTTTGGCACAGCGAATCAATTTGCGTGCAACACCTGAATTGACTTTCAAACTGGATGAATCGGCTGAATATGCCATTCACATGGACCAATTGCTTAATGAAATTGCAAAAGAAAGAGAAAATCGAGGAGGGGATCCTCATGATGAATAACTCTGGAAATAACTCTGAAAATAATTCTGGAAATAACTCTATTGAAGAAGTGCGGGAAGTACTCAAACAATACGATTCCATTCTACTTTGTGGACATACAAACCCAGATGGCGATGCCATAGGGTCTGTCCTCGCACTTGCGACTTCTCTTTCTTTAATAGGAAAAAAAGTACAGGTGTATTTGGAGACGTATGGCAAGAGGTATGATACGATTCCAAACAAGCATTTCATTGTAAAACGTGATGAAATTAAGGAGTGTGAACTTTTCGTTTCGCTTGATTGTGGCGACAAAGATCGTTTTTCTATGATTTTGAATCACTTCAAAAAAGCGAAAAAAACACTCAATATCGACCATCATATCAGCAATCCTTCTTTTGCTGATATGAATTATGTCATAAAAGGTGCTTCTTCAACTTGTGAAATTGTATACCATATATTAGAGGATACTCTGCCAATCAATCGAGATATTTGTACAGCGTTGTATGCTGGCATTATCTTTGATACGGGTGGATTTCGTCATAGCTCTACGACGGCGGAAACGTTGCGAATCGCAAGCGAATTGATGAAATACGACATACCGTTCAATGATATTTATATACAATTTTTCGATACGAAGCCGTTTTCTGAAATTAAAATTACAGCGGCTGCTTTGCAAAATGCGAAGTTGTGCTATGATGGAAAATTGATTGTCAGCACGATTACGAAAGAAGAACTCAAACTTTTTGATGCGACTCATGAAGATATCGGAGGGGTGGTTTCCTATATCAAAGGGGTTGAAGGAGTCAAAATTGCTTGTTTTCTCTATGAAAAAGCGGCTGATGGGCAAGTAAAAGTCAGCTTACGCTGTGACGATGGGTATGACGTTGCTGCATTTGCACAAAGGTACGGCGGTGGCGGTCATGTGAAAGCGGCTGGTTGTACATTGAAAATGAGTATGGCAGAGGCGGAGAAAAAAATCTTGGAGGAAATCAAAGAACTTCTATGAAAATCTACCAAGATTTGACTAAGATTCGACGTAATTATTCAGTACCCGAACCGACAATGTTAAAATATTCTCTTTCCGAAGTCTTTTAGTACGCTAATGTTTGTAAAAACAAAAGTTTTGGTTCAGCTTTTTCAAAAGCTGGCAGGTTTGGACAGCGTCCACGGTCTTAAGAATGAGGTTCTGAACAGTTACGATTCGACAATAAAGAGGAGTGGACTTTTTGCACGGCATTTTGAATATTCACAAAGAAAAAGGGTATACTTCTCATGACGTTGTTGCAGTCGTAAGACGTATATTACACACAAAAAAAGTAGGACATACAGGAACGCTCGATCCCGATGCGACTGGTGTCTTACCGATTTGTGTGGGCAAAGCAACGAAACTTTCCGACCTCATTATGGACGGAAAAAAAACGTATGTCACAACGGTTTTTCTAGGCAAGACGACGACAACTGAAGATGCTTCTGGTGAGGTGTTAGAAGAAAAAATTGTCGACTTCGATGAAGAAAAAATCAGAGAAGTGGTGCAGACGTTCATTGGTGAAATTGAACAAATTCCGCCGATGTATTCTGCAATCAAAGTCAATGGGAAAAAACTCTACGAGTTGGCTCGTGAGGGTGTGGAAATCGAGAGAAAAAAGAGGAAAATCACGATTCATGGCATTGAGATTTTAGAATTTTTGCCACCGAATCAGTTTGTGATGAAAGTCGATTGTAGCAAGGGGACGTATATACGTACGCTCTGTGCGGACATCGGGAAAGCACTCGGTTTTGGAGCGTATATGGCGACACTGGAGCGGACTGCGACAGGTACATTTTCGATTGACCACGCAGTGACTTTGGGTGAATTAGAAAATTTAGTTGAAGGGGACAAGTTAGACGAGGTTTTGTTGTCGATGGAGACTATGTTTTCTCATCTATCTAAAGTGGTGATTTTGGAAAAATTCCACAAATTGCTCTGTAATGGAGCGAAACTGTATAGTGATTTTTTCTCTGAAGTCGTAGGGGAATTGTCGCAAGGCGAGATGGTCACAGTGTTTGACTATGAGGGGAATTTTATTGGTCTGTATCATGTCAGTGTGAGCGAGGGAACAGTTTCTGTGAAGCCGTTCAAGATGTTGGTAGTATAGGAGTTTTTATGAAACATATGACAACGAAAGAAATACAATTACATTCACAAAGCGTAGTGACACTTGGAAATTTCGATGGTGTCCATCTAGGGCATAGAGAGTTGATCAAAACAGCTTATGAAATCGCCCAAAATAAGGGGATGCAGAGTGTTGTTTTGACATTTGCCCCACACCCAAAACTCGTATTTCAAAAACCGAATCAAGAAAATCCATTTGCTCTGATCATGTCTCGTGAAGAAAAAAAGAGGGTCATTGGGTCTATGGGGGTCGATATTTATATTGAATATCCTTTCGATCGCAATTTTGCCATGACGACACCGCAAGTGTTTTTTGAGGAAATACTCATAAAATTGCTCCAGTGTAAGGTGTTAATTATTGGTGAAGATTACCATTTTGGAGCGAATCGCCAAGGTAATATCACAATGCTCAAAGAGTTGGGCGAGTTGCATGGCGTGGAGGTCATCTCGATTCCAGCTGTGATGCAAAAGGGCGAAAGAATCAGCTCGACAAGGGTGCGTGATGCCTTAATCCATAAGAATTTCGATGAAGTCAAAGAGATGTTGACGACACCATATTTCATTTTAGGGACGGTCGTGCAAGGGAAACAACTTGGGCGGACGATTGGTTTTCCGACCATCAATGTCGAGGCAGAGGAGCATAAACTCTTTCCGCCGAATGGTGTCTATGCCACGCAAAGCTTGATTGACGGGGTGTATTACTTTGGTGTCACAAATATTGGGCATAACCCCACGGTGAATGGGAGTCAAAAAATCATTGAAACGCATTTGTTTGATTTTCAGGAGGACGTCTACGGCAAGGAAATCCAGACGTTTGTGTATCACTTTCTAAGAAGTGAGAAGAAATTTAACGGCATCGAGGAGTTGATGGAGCAAATTGCTATCAATGCAGAACAAGCAAAGACGTATTTTCGTGAAAATTATGATAATTTGTGAGAAATATTTCAAAAATAATGGTTGCAATTGTATTTGAAATATGGTATGATATAGTCGATTGGGTTGAGAAGTGATTTTCAATTTGATTATGTAAAACTGTAAAACCAAAGTTCAGTTGTGGGAATCTCCAACCCTTTACTTAGCTTTCGGGGATGCGGAAATTATCGTTTATATTTTAAGGAGGAAACAAAAATGGCAGAAATTAACAAAGCAGAAATCATCGCAAAATTCGGTAGAACTCCAAATGACACAGGTTCACCAGAGGTACAAATTGCTCTTTTGACAGCAAGAATCTCTCTTTTGACTGGTCATTTGAAAGAACACAAAAAAGATCACCACTCAAGACGTGGTCTTTTGATGATGGTTGGGCAAAGAAAAGGTTTATTAAACTACTTGAAAGGCATCGACATTCAAAGATATCGTGATTTGATTGCTGAGCTTGGATTGAGAAAATAATAACCGACTGCAAATTGCAATGAAAATCCGTAGTCACATGTATTTGTTTGGCTACGGATTTTTCACTATTTGAAAGTGATGGCAAAATGAAGGAGTGTCTCTATAGATTTCCAGTTTTGTGCATGAAATATAGCATTCGTGGATAAAACTGAAGATCTATGGTGGCAAAAATGTATGGTTCCCAAAGGAACGAAAAGGAGAATGATTATGTTTAGAACGTATTCCATGGATTTGGCTGGCAGACCGTTTTCTGTCGAAATTGGTAGAGTGGCAGAGCAAGCAAACGGTGCGGCATTGCTTCGCTACGGCGACACAACTGTACTTGTGACTGCGACTGCATCGACAAAACCTCGTGATGGGATTGACTTTTTCCCACTCAGTATTGACTATGAAGAAAGACTATATTCTGTAGGGAAAATTCCTGGAGGATTTATCAAAAGAGAGGGTCGTCCATCTGAAAAAGCAGTGTTGACTTCAAGATGTATCGACAGACCTTTGCGTCCATTGTTCCCAAAAGATTATAGAAATGACGTGGCAATCGTTGCGACTGTGATGTCAGTTGACCAAGATTGTGCACCTGAAGTGGTGGCAATGATTGGGGCATCTCTTGCGTTGAATATTTCTGATATTCCATTTACTGACGCTGTATCTTCAGTCAATATCGGATACTGTGATGGGAAATTGGTAGTCAATCCAAATTCCGAACAACGTTTGACAAGTGGTCTTGCATTGACAGTTTCTTCTAAAGAAGATAAAGTCATGATGATTGAAGCTGGAGCAAATGAAATTCCTGACAAATTGATGATGGAAGCGATTCATTTGGCTTTTGATACGAACTTGGAAGTTGTGAAATTCATTCAAAATATCGTAGAAAAAGAAGGCAAAGAAAAAGGAACTTACGAAGAACGCAGTGTCAATGCAGAAGCGTATGCGTTGGTGACTGAATATATCACAGATGCAAAAATGGAAGATGCAGTCTATGCAGAACTCAAACAAGATAGAGATGAAAAAATCAAAGTCTTGACAGAAGCTGCACTAGAAAATTTGAGCGAAAAATTATTTGCAATCTACGGCGAAGAAGCGAATTTGTCTGCATTGATGGGCGAAATCATCTATAAATTTGAAAAAATGACAGTACGTCGTATGATTTTGAAAGACCACAAACGTCCTGATGGCCGTGGTTTGGAAGAAATTCGTTCACTCAGTGCGGAAGTTGATTTGTTGCCAAAAGTCCATGGTTCTGCTCTCTTTAGAAGGGGACAAACCCAATGTTTGACTGTGACTACACTCGGTATGATTAGCGAGGGACAACGTCTCGATGGACTCGATGTCAACGAAGTGGGCAAACGCTACATTCACCACTACAATTTCCCTGGCTATTCAGTAGGGGAAGCGAAAACGTCTCGTGGTCCTGGTCGTCGTGAAATTGGTCACGGTGCGTTGGCGGAGCGTGCATTGGTGCCTGTACTTCCTACAGAAGAAGAATTTCCTTATGCAATCCGTCTTGTTTCTGATATCCTAAGCTCAAACGGTTCGACTTCACAAGCAAGTATTTGTGGTTCGACTTTATCACTTATGGCGGCTGGTGTGCCAATCAAACGTCCAGTCGCTGGTATTTCTGTTGGTTTGGTGACAGGGGAAACGGATGATGACTTCGTGCAAATCACAGATATCCAAGGCGTGGAAGATTTCTTCGGTGACATGGACTTCAAAGTGGCAGGGACAAGCGAGGGAATTACTGCAATCCAAATGGATATGAAAATCAAAGGTTTGACATTCCCAATGATTGAACAAGCATTTTCTCAAACTGCAAGAGCAAGAGAAGTCATTTTGAATGATTGTATGAACAAAGCAATTTCTGCACCAAGAAAAGAATTGGCTACAGAAGCACCTAAAATTTCAATTATGCATATTGAAGTGGATAAAATCGCTGAAGTCATCGGTGCAAGAGGAAAAGTCATCAAAAAAATCATTGAAGATACGGGTTGTGCAATCGACACAGAAGACGATGGTACAATTTATATCAAAGGTGTCGTTGCAGAAGATATCCAACGTGCAATTGATACGATCAACTCTATCGTGAAAGTGCCTGAACCTGGTACAATTTATACTGGGCCAATCACAAAAATCATGGCGTTTGGTGCATTTTTCCAAATGTCCCCTGGAAAAGAAGGCTTGATTCATATTTCTAAAATTTCTGACAGACGCATTGATAATGTAGAAGATGTGTTGAGTGTTGGAGATGTGGTATCTGCGAAATTGATGGAAATTGACAAACAAGGTCGTTTGAATTTCTCGATGAAAGATGCAAAGTAATATTGTAATATTATAAAAATCCAATTGATAAGGGGTAGGGAAGACTACCTCTTATTTTGGTGTGGATTGGCTTGCACCTTTTTCTTCGCTCCTCATACTATGTAGTATAAGGAGGTGGACAGGTTGAGCGATTCCAACACATCTATGTTTGAATATACGATTGCTTTTTGTGCAGAGGGGGCGAATTGCTCCCAAGCAATATTGCAAGCGGGGGCGAAAAAATTCGCCTTGCAATTGCCAGAGGAAATGCTGAAAAGTTGCAGTGCCATATCGGCTGGGTTTGGTATTGGTGGGCTTTGCAGTGGCATTATTGCCGGAGTGATGTTGCTCGGTCTCGTATTTGACGAAACGACGGCACACCAAAAGAGCATTTTGTTTTTTTATACGGTACAAGAATCACTTGGGAGTTTGAATTGCTGTAGCATTGCTGGTGAAACGAATTGCCACAGTGCGATTTCTGTGATTTGTGAGTCACTCGAATCGTTGATTTTAGAGTCATTATAGAAATAAAAAAATGGACAACTCATGTGGGTTTGTCCATTTTTGTGGTACGTTCTATTTTTATTTGGAAAGCAAGTATTGTTCGACCAATTCCGCCGCATCCGTCATACAGCCATCGCAACTGCGAAGCATGACACCGGTATCGACACCTTTGATGGTGCGACAGACAACGCTTTCGTTTTTTTCTTCAAAGGCTTGTATCATCTCTCTCATGACTTTGTAGCATTGTGCTTTCGTTTTTGGCTGATCCAATTCACAATCAGAGACTTTCAGTCCAACCAAGTACGCAAGTGCCGACACAGCTCCACACGTCTGCATTGTCCCCATACCGAGTCCGAAACTTTCCATGGCACGAAATGCCTCTTTTTCAGTTACGTCGAAATTATCGCTATAGACACATGCCACAGCTTGGGCACAGTTATATCCTTTTTTATGTTTTGCCAATACTTCTTCTGCTTTGTTGCTCATACGGCTGCCTCCTTGTTTCTTAAAAAAATATCTGCAAAAGGAACAATCCCTTTGCAGACGTTTTCGGTGATTTGAAATTACATGTTGTTTACGAGTCTTGTCAAAGAAGATTTTTTTCTAGCCACAGCGTTTTTGTGAAAAATACCTTTGATATACGCTCTGTCGATAGAAGAGATTGCATGTGTAAGAGCAGCTTTTGCTACTTCTTTGTCCCCAGCGTTGACTGCAACGATTACTTTTTTGATTGCAGTTTTCACTTGAGATTTTACCATTTTATTTCTCATTGTTTTTTTGCTAATTACTTTAATTCTTTTTTTTGCTGATTTAATGTTTGCCATTTTTGTATCCTCCTATTAGATAACTTTTCGATTGCGGGATATTCTTTTTCCCTCTACTTTCCTATAACTATAATCAGTGAATCTCTATAGTTATTTCAACACCATATATTGTACTAGAAGAAAGCGAATAAGTCAATGCATAAATTTCAATTTCTATAAAAAAAAATAAAAAAGTTTGAAATTTGCCAGAAAATAAGGAAAAATGAAGAGAAATATTTTTTGGAACTGCCTCGAAATCTGCAAATTTTTTTAAAAGTTTGACCAGAACTTTACTTTTGCTAACTTTACTACCTTAGATGATTTTATATTTTGGGCAATCTGTAATTTGGGAACAATCGTTGGTTTTGCTAAAAATATGAAATCGGAGAACGCAGTATAGATCTTGCAATTGTTAAAATTTATTGCGAAAATTTAAAAAAAGACTTGCAAAATATAGCGAACTGTGGTAACATAATGTAATAAAGAAGTGTGATTGTATTTTTGGTGATACCCAAACCAAGAAATTACATACAAATGTAATGGATATAATTAGAATTATAATGAATCCAAATGCTCACACACAAGCGAATTATAGTGGTGTAAAGATGATAACCAAATTTTTACACCATACCTTTAAAAGGCTATCAAATAAATTGTAATTTCCCACAAAATTATAGTTTGTTTTAGTACTCATTTTCTGTTTGTAAAGCAATGACAACGCTACGGATCGCAAATGCTCTAAGAAGTAGGATCGGTATTTCAACCCACTAGACGAAATGAAGGCATTTTCTTTGGATATTTGTTGTGCAAAAGATGTAAAGTATTCTTTTCATTTGGCACGTACTTGAAGTAAAAAAGTGATTTCTATTCGCATAACAACACCTAACATTAGCAACACACCCATCAAACATAGAACTTATTTTTATTTCAGATACGAAAATTGTAGCGAAGCAAATTTGGAATGAGATTGACTCTGATTGTATATTACATTCGTTGTAAAACAATTGATTTTCAGTTCATACCAATTCAGTTGGAAATGACTTTGACTGAAACTTCTATCAAGTATAGATTCGATAAAAAACTCAACTTAAACTAAGTAAATATATAGTATCTCTATCAGATGATTGTAATTTTGATCATCGATAGAGGTACTTTTTTTGTCGGAAAAACGGAGTATTTGTTCTGGATTTTTTCGTATACTACAGAGGTTTTGACATTTTTTTTATAAGAGATAGGTTATACTTTTTATGAAAGACAATTCCATTAGGAATCAGTCGTTCTTAAATTAGAGGGGGTGGCTATGGAATCGTATATTTACGCTGATGTGGTGCTACTGCTTGAAGGGGGTATGCACGTAGTTCTCTTGTTTGCGACAGGACGATTTTCGGGTATGTATCGCAAATTTTGGCGGATTTTTCTCGGCGGAATGGTGTCGTCTCTTTGTAATTTTTTATGGCTGTTGCTTTTTTTTCCTAAAAATGGAGGAGTGTTGTTGCTGACGATTTCAATGACGGCAGGCATTCTTGTGGCATACACACCGAAAACGATACAACAATTCACAAAGCTGATGTTTTTTTCGTTTTTCACCTCTTTTTTGCTCAGTGGTGGCATCAACGTCCTCGTAATGATTGGCAAACAGGAAGCGTTCTTTCGGCAAGGTGTGCTGTTGCGACCGCCCACGGTCTCTTGGTATTATCTCCTATGGAGTGTACTTTTTGCTTACGTGTTGCTCAAATACGGGGAACGTGTGGTCTATACTCATGTTCAAAAAAGGCAAAACTTCTGCACGGTTTTGCTGAAAAAAGATGGAAAATCAGTGGAGGGGTTGACACTCATAGACACTGGGAATGGCTTGAAACACGAAAAAAAAGGTGTCGTCATCATGGAATTTCCAGTGTTATTTCCGCTATTTTCAAAAGAAGAAAGTATGGCAATCCTAACTGGGGATTACGGTGATTTGATTGCCATTCCTTATGCAAGTTTGGGGAATCCGACAGGAGAATTGTTTGGATTTTTCGTAGAAGAATGTGTCTTGCGACAAGGAAACCGAAGTATCGTACATAAAAAGGTATTGGTGGGCATTGGGTTCGATGGCTTCAAAGGAAGTTACGAGGGCTTGACGCCGATAAGTTTATTTGAGGAGGATCTACAATGAAACAATGGAGTTATTTTATATTTAGTGTGAAGTATCAAATTGGTTTGATTTTGAAAAAATGGAGAAGAAAAGGGGCGGAAGTATTTTATATTGGCGGAAGCGATGTATTTCCTTCGCCGCTCAAACCTGAGGAAGAGCTTGTACTAATTGAACAACTAGGCAGTGACAAAGATATGGAAGTCAAGTCGATTTTGATTGAGAGAAATCTTCGATTGGTCGTTTACATCGCAAGAAAGTTTGAAAATACAGGCATTAATATTGAAGATTTGATTTCCATTGGTGCAATCGGTCTCATAAAAGGGGTCAATACATTCAAAGCAGATAAAAAAATAAAACTGGCAACGTATGCATCTCGTTGCATTGAAAATGAAATATTGATGTACTTACGCAGAACGAGTAAGACGAAGACGGAGGTTTCAATCGATGAGCCACTCAATGTAGATTGGGAGGGCAACGAGCTTTTGCTTTCAGATATTTTAGGGACAGAAGGCGATTTGATTTACAAAAATATAGAAGAAGAAGTCGACCGTGAATTGCTCTTCCATGCCATGAGCCAATTGTCTGCGAGAGAGCGGAAAATCGTTGAAATGCGATTTGGCATCATGCCAGAAACAGAGGAGAAAACGCAAAAAGAAGTGGCAGACCTTATGGGGATATCGCAATCGTATATTTCAAGGCTTGAGAAAAAAATCATAGGGCAGTTAAAAAAAGAGATTGATAAGCTGATGTAAGTTTAAAATGATTCCTTATTTTTGTGGGGAATCATTTTTTAAGGAATCCTTTCGTAATTGCTGTTTTGTTTTTGTACAAAATTGTACATATTTAATATAAATGTAAGAAATAAATCATAAATAACATGAAATAAATGTAGTTTTTTATCGGTAATTGTGATATAATTCCTTTGTATGGTCTAAAAGAAATAATGGAGGTAGAATTATGTCAGAAGAATACTTTAAAAGCATGATTGACGAAACGACGGGAGTAATGGCGTACGTGGCGACGATTGATACGTATGAATTGCTTTACGTGAATGAAGCGATTTTGGCATCATTTTCGGAAACGTTAGAAAACCTCAAAGGGAAAAAGTGTTATAAATTTTTGCAAGGTCGTGACGAACCATGTCCTTTTTGCACAAATAAAAAATTGAAAGTTGGGGAAGTGTATAAATGGAAATTTTACAATCCTATACTTGAGGTACATCTTTCTTTGCGTGATACTTTGGTGGAAGTCGATGGCCGTCCACTTCGTTTGGAAACGGCATATGACATTACGGACGAAATGATGAAAATTGACAATCTACAAAATATTTTAAATATTGAAGATTCGATTGTTTCTTGTGCAACTTCCTTGTTAAAAGATGATAAAATTGATGATGCACTCAATAAAATAGTAGAAACTGTCATGGACTATTACGAGGCAGACAAGGCATATATTTACGAAATAAATGAAAAAGAAAATATGTTTTACAATACGTATGCTTGTTATTCCAAATACCATACAGGGAACGTAGTTGAAACAATGTCATATGAAGATGTACAAACTTTTATTCGCAGGCTCAAACGTGGAGAAGAAATTTATGTTGGTTCTGTGGATGACGAGTTTAGTGATGATACAGAAGTGTATCGAATATTAAAACAGCAAAATTTAGAGGGATTTGTTGTCATGCCTTTGCATAGAGGAACTGAGATGGTTGGACTTTTGGGTGTGACCAATCCACACAAAGGTTTGGATGATTCCTACTTATTGAAAACATTGGCGGCTTTTGTCATGAGCAATCTAAACCAAAGATACATGACAAAAAAGCTCAATGAAAAAATCGCAGAAACAGAGGAAGCATTGAAATTTACAAATGCAGTACTCGATTCGGCGACGAAATTGTTAAATGAAGACGATGTGAAAATCCCATTTGGTGATTTGCTTGAAACGATTTGTGAATATTACGGTGCGGAAGCGACGAATATTTTTGAGATGGAAAGTGAAGAAACCGTGGCACACAATACGCATAGGTACGTAGCACCTAATGCCAAGGGTCATGCAAATAAACACGATTTGCCACTTGATTTATTGATGAAAGCAGGCGAATTTACAGATGACAACGGTGTGTTGTATATCTCGTCACTTGAAAATATGTCGAAAGCTTTTCAAAAATCATTTGAAGTGTTAGAAGATGGTTCGATTCATAACTTAATTATTAAGCCGTTGACAGTCGATAATAAGAAAATTGGCTATTTATCCATTGTGAATTTTGCAAAAAGGAAAGTAGATTATAAGTTTATTGATGTGATTTGTGCGGCAATGGCACGAGATTTATTGTAAATATTAGAACCTCCTTAGGAAATGAATTGCGTGCATTCATCTTTAAGGAGGTTTATTTAAAAACATAGCCCGAAGTGGGGCAAAGCCTTAATTTTTTTATCTTTTTGCAATTGGCAATATTCAATCGCTACCATTATAATATATAATACAAATTTTTGAAACTTACGTAGATAGAAAGGAGGAGTGACCATGTACAAACGACAAAATATTTTTTTTAAAAGTATTGTAGTTTTTATTTTGGTGCTTCTTTCTACTGGTTTCGTTTATGGAAATGAAGATGAAAAAATCAAGGTGGCATTTCCTTTGATGGACGGCTTTCATATGATGGATCAACACGGCAATTTGTCTGGTTATAATTATGACTATCTTATGAAAATTGCACAATATACAGATTGGGAGTACGAATTTATCATCATTGATGAAGAAACAAACGAGAAATCTTTATATGAAGCAATGCGTATGGTGCGGGCGGGCGAAGTGGATCTCTTAGGTGGTATGAATTATTCGGAGGAGAGTGCTGAAATTTTTGAGTACTCTATGGTGCCGGCAGGACTCAATCGCTATACCATATCTGTCCTAGATACGACCCAGACATTCAACACAGAATCGTATTATTACACGAGTGATTTTGTAATTGCCTTAGATGCGTCAAATGCAAAGGCTTGTGAATTGGCATTGCAATATTTTGCAATCAATCAGATGACACCACATATTGTCTATCTTGAATCGCAAAGCAATTGTATCAATTTTTTGCGTGAGGGGATTGTGGATGCAATCGTTGGCAAAGAAATTTCAGAATTTACCGATTTGATTCATATCACTCAATTTTCCACGGAGTTATTTTATTTTGTGACAACGCTTGGTGAGCAAGCATTTGCGGAACAACTTGCTGAAGCCATCAACTATGTACAACATAATGAACCGTACAACAATAGCTTGTTGAAAGAAAAATATTTCACAACGAGTCATACAGGTGAAATTCATTTTACTGTGGAAGATATGGCATTTTTTTCTGAAATCGGACAAGTGTCCGTTGGATTTTTACCAGATACAGAGCCGTTTTATCTCCCGAGTGCAGAAGAAGGTGTACACCAAGGGATTTCTGTTGATATATTGAGTGAAATTTCTTCTTTGTTGCCGATCAGTTTTGAGTTGATTCCGTTTGATTCCTCAGAAGATTTGCTTTTGGGATTGGAAAATGGCACGATTGATATGATAGCGACGTTGCCTGCAAATTATGAATTGGCAAATATGCTAGAAGTGGTATTGACATTGCCATATTTGACATCGAATGCGTTGCGTTTGACCTTTGATGGACATGTGGAAAATGTGGAAAATCCTACGATATATACGCATTTTATTGCAGACCGAATCGACAATTCAGAGGTGCAAGAAGACTTGTCTACTGTGATTGATTTGTTGAAAAAAGGCGAGGCAGATTTTGCGTATGCCAATCCGTATATGGTACAATATTATATACAAATGAATCCTTCAGTCACGCTTGAGACGTACCAAGTCGCTGGTGTGCTTTCGGATGTTTGCTTTGGTATCAATAAAAATGCAGATGTACGACTTGCACAATATATCAACCATGCAATACTACATATTTCTAGTATGACACTAGATGATATCGTATTGAAAAATACATCAACACTACACCAAATGACGCTTGACAATTACATACAACAAAATTTTTCGACATACGTATCGATTATGTTGGTGATGACTGTCGTCGGTGGTATTTTGTTGGGGATTATGCACAGCAATAAGAAAAATGCGTTGTATAACATCATCAACATAGACCAAGTGACGGAGCTTTATACGAGATATAAATTCATCGAAATGGCAGAAGAACGCCTTGCTGTTTCGAGTTCCGGAGAATATGTCATCATTTCGATTGATATTGACAACTTCCAATATATCAATGAGTCGTATGGATACGAATATGGCACACAAGTACTGCGGATGTTGGGGTATCATTTGCGTTCATATTTTGGATTGGAAGCGTTGATTGCAAGAGAAAAAGACGATACGTTTTTGGTGATGATTGTTACAGAACAATTGCCGACAGACAAAGATGGAGAATATAGCGAATTGTCAAAGGCAATCACTGAAATTCCGGGGATTGACAATAAAGTGAAAACGAGCCAAGGGGTCTACTTCATCGCTGACAAAGAAGAATCAGTGCCTTATATGATTGACTGTGCCCATAGTGCGAGATTGCTTGGCAAACGCAATTATATGAGTACTGTCGGTAAATTTACAGAGGACATTAGAAAAGACCGCACACGAAAAAATGAAATCGTAGCCAAAATGGAAGATGCTTTGAAAAATCAAGAGTTTCAAGTGTTTTATCAAGCAAAAGTTTCGTTTAAAGAACGGCAATACTGCGGAGCAGAAGCATTGGTGCGTTGGATTCCAAAAGACAATACAGGAATGATTTTCCCAGACCAATTCATTCCGCTATTTGAAAATAATGGTTTTATCATCAAATTAGATTACTACGTTTTAGATACGGTGTGTCAATTCGTTGCACAAGAGGGCGAGCATAATTTGCCTAAAATTTCTGTGAATTTATCGGGTATTACAATGATGGAGACTGACCTTGTTGAGCGTGTTGTTGCGACCCTTGACCGTTATTGTCTTTCGTATTCAGCAATTGAACTTGAAATTACAGAGAGTGCAATCGTAAATAAATTCAAAGATATTATTGTGAAAATTAAGATATTGCGTTCGTTGGGTTTTGCAGTTTCTATGGATGATTTCGGTAGCGGAATTTCTTCGCTGAATCACTTAAAAAATATTGATATCGATATTTTGAAAATTGATAAGGCATTTATTGTTGATATTTTAAAGGAAGAAAAGAGTGTTGCAATCGTAAGAAATGTCGTCAATATGGCAAAAGAATTGAACTTGACGGTCGTTGTTGAGGGTGTGGAGACGAAGTGGCACGTTGAAATTTTAAGCGGACTCGGTTGTGACATTGCCCAACATTGCCCAAGGGTATTATTTTTCAAAGCCAGTGCCTAAAAAAGAGTTCTTGGAAATTTTGAAGACAGAACCTCGTACAAGGTAATAAAAAAATATTTTCTTGAGTTTCCGCAAAATGCAAATTAAAATCAGTAACTTTTGGGCACATTGCTATTTTCATACAAAAATAAAAATGGTGAACGATAACGACTCAATAAATTGCACAAAAATAAACCCGA
>JAWXUZ010000070.1:0-13732 GCA_044425835.1 Bacillota bacterium
TGAATAGCTTGGGCTATATCATCTTGGATGATACGACAATAGCTAACAATAAAGTCGACATTCAGCTTGTCCATACTTACAAAAATGATCAGGGTGTGCTCGTAGCTGAAGAATTGAAAGAAGGTAGAGATTATACGATTTCCTATCGTTACAAAGTTGCTAATTCTACCACCGCATCTTTGTACGGAGTTGCTCCGATTGCAGATGATACACTGAATCAAGTTGGTGAAGTCATTATGACAATCACGGCGGTTGAGGGTGGAAATTTCTCTGGTTCGGTGAAAAAATCATACTTCATTCGTGGTAATTTGGCAGTTGATGGTAAAATTTTATTTTTGGATAAAGATGATGACACTTATAAACTGAGTGCTGATTTCACAACAGGTTACGAATTGCCACTCGACATCGGTGCAAGACCGAAGTTGGCAGAAGATGGCAGTATGCAGGCAATCCAAGTTCAGTATAAAGGTACTGAATTGGTGTATGGTCAAGATTATGCATTGTCATATGAAGTGGATACAGATGACGAAATTGTGAGCGTCACTGTGGTAGGTATAGGGAATTATGTCAATTCAACAGATGATAAAGTTAGCTATACGGGCGATGGCGATATTGAAATGATTACGGATCCGATTTACGTAAAACCAGATGGTGAAGTGGATTTGGGTGACATTCCAATCGCTGTATATTGGGATTCAAGCGATCCTGATGACGAAGCAGAAACGTTGACGTATGGTACAGACTACACGATTGAGTTAAAAAGTACTGTAGGCACTGGTGAAAATATGGTCATCACGTTAGAATTGATTGTTCCGTGGAAAACAGCTGGACACGCAAGCAATTTCTTTGAAGGACAATTTGAATTGCAACCACGTGCAGCAGGTAGTGGCACTTCAAAAAATTTCAGCGAAGGAGCAATCCATCTCGTAGATACAGTGTATGAACGTCCTGATGGTGGACTTCGTTTTTCAGAAGATATCATCATCAAAGCGAATAATGGTTCTAATGTAGCAGTGGAATTGAAAGAAAACACGCACTACACTATGACAAAATACGATGCCAATGGAGCAGTGACAACGAGAGATATCGACGTCACTTCCGTGAAACTCAAGAGCATAGAAAGTGGTGACTACACTGGTGAAATTACTTTTAATGTAGACACTGCCAACACGGGTACAGGAACGGGTCTTGACCTTGGAAAAGGGATTATCGACTTGATTCAAACTGTCACAGTCACAGGTGAAATGGATACTGTGGAAGAAATCAAACAAAACCTTGTGCTTAGCTTGTATGGTGGCACAACACCAATTGATGTGGCAGACAATTATTTCACATTTGACAAGGTGGATGTGAAAAAAGATTCAACAGGCAAAGTCATCTCGAATGAAGTGACAGTGAATTTGAAACCATTGGAATACGAGATTGATAATAAAGACTATACAATGGGTAATTTGACTGGTGAAACGAAAGACTTTGTCATCACGATGAAATCAGAAAGTGAGTTCCTTGATGATTCGGGATTGTATGCAAGACCTGATTATTCAATCGACTTGAGCGATCTCAAATTGTATCACCCTGGGTATTTGGGACAAAACCAAGAAATTGTACTCGGTGTAGATTATGAAACAATTGAGCCATATTGGTCTGCGAATGCAACTTCTCCAGACTATGGCGATGACTACTACAACGGCGGGAACAAATTCGTAGGTGTGTTCATCAAATTTACAGATACATTTTTGGAAGAGTATCCTCATTTTGATGCCATGACAAAAATAGATGGCAAAACAATTTTTGGAGCAGTGGCAAAAGATGCAGGAACGGGTGCGACATTCTCACAAGGTTACCTTGATTATGCTCCGTCTGTATACAAACGTCCTGATGGTAAATTCTACGAAGCGGATTTCGATTTGACTGCCAACCGTGGAGCAGTTGCTTTGCAATATGGCGAAGATTATACTATGTCAACCAACCATACTGTGGCACCTGGCACGATTGCAAATCCAAGTGAAAATGAGTATGTTTATGATATCATTAAAAACTTCAATGAAAATGTAACGATTACAGGAATCAACGAGTATGCCGGAAAAGGATCTGTTTCCTTTAACATGCATGTCGGTGATCCAGGTACAGGTATTGGAAATGATTTTGAAAATGGTATTTTGCACCAAACAAAAACAGTGTATAGACGACCTGATGACAGACTTTACTTCGATGCAGATTTCGTTGTGGAAGCCAATGATGGCAAAGGGGATAGCACCGTGGTCAATCGTTTGGTGGAAGGTAGAGATTACGACGTAGATCATACTGATGATACAGTGACGGTGACAGGTATGGGAAGCTATACTGGTACAACGACATACGCTGTCTCAACAGATGGTGCAGGTCAAAACTTTACTGGTAGTAAGTCGTTTGAAGAAGGCATTATTGCTTCTGTAAAAACAATTTACGAGAATGAATATACTGACCTTTCTACGACAAAAGAAGTGTTACAAGCTGGTTTGAGTGGCGGTAATTTAATGGTTGCTGTGCCAGGTGAAACGCATGTACCAATTACGGAAGGTGTAGACTTTACATTAGTCAAATATGAAGATGTTGGCGGAGTGGAAGTGGCACCTGATGGTGTGACTAGAGTCATGACAAAACGTGTGTATATTGAAGCAGTTCCTGGTAGCGGATATACAGGTGCAATTGATTTCTTAGTGTTGGTCGATATCGACAATACTCGTATTGACATTTCCACAGCTGAAGTGGAACAAAAAGAAAATACATTTGTATACCAAAGACCAGACGGTATCTATACGTACTCAAATGATTTGAAATTGACAATCAAATATGAACCAGTGGGCGGTGGAGGTGAAATCGAAGCCGAACTCAGCTATCCTGATGATTTCTACTTTGTAGAAGAAGCGGCTGGTGAATATACGATTTACGGTCGTGGTGAATACAAAGGTCTCAAAGAAAATGTTTCTATTGATAAAATAGATGCAGGAACGAATAGCGTTTCTTACGACTTGAGTAAAAGTGTAATTGACTTGATTTCCGATAGTTATGTACTCGAAAGAGATAGCGAAAACATTGATTTGAATCGCATTCCATTGACTGTACATAACGGTAGTGCATTCACTCTATATACTGATTATGAAATCAAAATGAGTGAAAAGCAAGATTTGCCAGAAGGATTTGTCAATGGCGATAGTTATACGTACTACATGGTGGAAGTGGAGGGTCAAGGTTTTGATCCGACAGAGGAAATTGTGGCTGTCAGTGACGATGGTTCTTTTGATATCATCGTACCTGCAAGTGAAGCAGAAACAGACTTCTACGGAGCAGTAGAATTTGCAGTCAAAGTAGAAAATTACGTTGCTCCAGCACCGTTGCCAGACGCTCCATCAGGCGGAACAATAACACCAGGCGGTGGCAGTGGTGGCGGCGGAAGTAGTAGCACCGCAAGTAACGTGACTACAGCTGAAGTTCCAGAAACAGAAATAGAAACGGAAGTGAAATTCCCATTCCTTGATGTATATGCAAGTGATTGGTATTATGAAGATGTAAAAGCAGTTTATTTTGACGGTTTAATGCATGGTATGTCAGATACGATATTTGCACCAAATAATGACACGACGAGAGCGATGTTGGTGAAAATTCTCCACAATTTAGAGGGGAACCCAATGCCAACTGCAAATTCATATAGTGGCTTTGAGGATGTAGATGAAAATAGCTGGTATTACGAAGCACTTTGCTGGGCAAGAGAAAACGATATCGTTGCCGGAATTACAGCGACGACTTTTGCACCGAATCAACCAATTACTAGAGAACAACTCGTGGCAATGCTCCACCGATACGCCGTACATAAAGGTGTAGACAATGGAGAACGAAGCAACCTTGATATGTTTGTAGATTTGTCTAATATCGCACAATATTCCATGGAAAGTGTGGCATGGGCAGTCGCAAATGAAATTGTTTTCGGTAATACACAAGGGGAATTCAATCCAAAATCAAATGCAACAAGAGCAGAGATTGCTGCAATTGTGAATAGATACACAAAATAAATTTCACAGTTGTAATAAAATAAAATAAATTTTCTTTGCTAATCATAATAAAATAGCACTTTCTAGTGGGTTATACTGCTAGGAGGTGTTATTTTTTACTTAATTATTTAGTAAAACGGATAAAAATCTTAAGTAATTACTAATATTCGTTAAAAATGGAAAATTTTTGTTGTAATCAAAAAAAATGTATGCTATAATTACATATAGATTTCACAAAGGAAAATGACTATCAAATAAAAATTTGTTTTATGTAAGGAAAAAGTATGTATTTTCTGGTGGAATGATGTTGATTTTTAGAGTCAGCCATGCTATACTTGGAAAATAGTGGATTCGGACAAGCGGAAGGAGTGAACATAAATGGACACTGAACTGCAAATGATGATGTTGGAAGCTGAGCAAGAAGCACTCGCACAACGAAACAATGAAATCCTACGGGTATATAAACTCACGGAGGATAAAGATTTTATTTGTGGCACTTTTGGTTGCGAAGAGCATGAATTGGATGGAATTTTATCAAATGATGAATAATTAAGATTTTGAATGAAAATAATAAGGGCATGAATACGATAAACAAAGAAGAACTGCGGAACAAAAAGGGGAGTGGACATTATGGTAACTTATATATTGTCAGAGGAGGAGAAAGAACAAATCCGACAGAAAATGACTGTGTTGCGAGTACAAGTCAAATTGAAAAGGAATGCACAAAATGCATCTCGTGCAAATAACTGAAGAGAAGAGGATTCAGAAGAAAATGCAAAATAAAAATACCAATCCCAATTTCGGAATTATGGGAGTGGTATTTTTTTGCTTTTTATTTCGTGATTGTTGATCTAACGTTCTTACAACAAATGAATCAAAGTAATGACACCAAACATGGAAAGACCCAAACTTGGCATGCAAATACCAGGAAGCTCATAACAATATTTTGGGAAAATCTTTCGCAATAGCACACCAATCACCGAAAAACACAAGGGATTTAAGCAAACGCACCATAGCGGAACAAAGAGATATCCTTTTATGATGGCAGTGATTAGCAATATGCTACCCAATAAAATGAGAATCAGATACAGCGAAAGAAAGGGAATGCATACGGCTTTCCATATTACGAGAATGATGTAGCAAGATTTTTCTTCATCTGTGATTTTTCGCAATTCTTGAAATAAGATTGGAACAATGCACAAAATGGTATGAATGAAAAAGCCACCCATGGAACCAATGAGAACTGATAGATAAAACATATTGCCAAGCGATTCGTTGCTGTTTGAGATTTGTTCGGCAAGGGAAATTCCGCCAAGCATGATGAGAGGCACACCAAACAAAGCGAGGATAATAGAGACCAAAAACCGCCATCTCTTCATAGAAATCCAGTTGGAAGAAATCATTTTATTGGCATCAATCATGCGGTTGTCTTTGCCTTTTAAGTCAAGCAACAAATCGCCCGTGGCACAGAGTAGACCACCTAAAATTCCTAAAATTGGATAAAGTAACATTTGAAAAACCTCCTGAAAGTTACTGGAAAAAAGAGTAATGCGTATTGAATTAGCTATAATTAACTACTAGAATTGTATCAAACAGTTCTTTTGTTGTCAAGTATTTTTGTGTGGTTCTTGAACCCCAACGACTCACAATCCGTAAATTATTAAATTTACTATAAGATATTCAGTAAAAATTAGTAAAAAATAGTATTTTTATTGAATACATCTAAAAAAACGGGTATAATCATGAATAATAACTATAATAAGTGAGTAAAACAACTTAAAAAAGAGGTGAAGCTTATGCGAGTGCCAACTACATATAAACGAATTTTTTGTACGCTTCTTTCGTTGTTGCTTGCATTGTCAACAGTTGCATGTTCTGCCAAAACGCAAGCTGACACTTCTGCTGTTTTGAATTTATACGGTGTCCCAAGTTTCATCAAAGAGGGCAAAACCTCCTTTCCATGGCTCTATATCTCTGTAACGAATTTTTGCTACCGCACTTTGTTTATCACAGAAGCAGACGACACGGGGATTTACTCCGATTTGGTTAAGGAATACGAAATTTCTGATGATAGATTACGCTATTCTTTGACACTCAAAGACGACTTGATCTGGTCAGATGACGAAACACTCGATTTAGATGATGTCGTATTTAGCATGGAGTCGGTACTGAAAACCGATCAAGTCAATTCTATGTTTTCGACTACTTTTTCCTATATCAAAGGGGCAGAGGAATATATGAAAGGCGAGGCAGGCTCGATTTCAGGTCTTGTGCGAGACGGGGAACGGCTCCATATTGAACTGGAAAAACCGATGTATTCATTTTTGGCAATTCTTGCCCAATTTGCTATTTTGCCTGAACACGCTCTTAATATTGTGCCAATTTCTGAAATTCATAATTGTGATTTTTGGCTCGATCCTGTGGTCAGTGGTATGTACAAACGTGGCGAGCATGTCCCAAATGAATATCTGACGTACGCTTATAATGAAAATTATGGAGGAGTTATGCCTGAAATCAAAACATTACTCATGCGTTCGGATTTTGCACTCGAAGAAATCGACTATACAACGACGAGCAATGTCGAACAAATTTTGAGTTATCGTTCAATTCCTTCTATGAAAGAATATGATGTTTCCGCTGTTTTTTATCGATATTTGCTGTTCAAAGATGTAAAAAATGGTATAGTAGACCCTGTCATGAACGATCCGAATTTGCGAAAAGCCATCTTGCATGCAATCGATACAGAATCGATTCTCAATCACGTTTACTATAGCTCGGGTTCGCTATTGAATAAAAATAGCGAAACGTATAATTTAGAGGAAGCAAAAAGAATTTTGGAAGAAGTGGGCTATGATTTCAACCGTCCTTTGGTCATATTGACACCGTTTGTGGATTCTGTTTCAATTGATTTGATAGAAGCCATTGCTGGTGATTTGGAAAAAGTAGGCTTTACTGTGACGCCGATTTTTGGTGGAAATATTTACAATGATTCTTACGACATTGCACTCAATGACTTGTCAGCAATTGATGAGTTTCAATGGTATATGGAATTTGACCAAACAAACGCACTGCGACAAAATAATTTTGCTGATGCCGAGGCATTCGACGTATTAATAGATGAATTGCTTGCAACGACAAATGAAGAAGAACGGGCAGAAAAAATCAATGAATTGGAACTTTTAAGCAATGATTTGGTATATAAATTTCCGCTACTTACGATGAATCACAAAGCGTATATCAATAAATATAAAATCGCTGTGCCAAGTACACTTGTTTTTGGCAATGCAAGATACCGATACAATATGCATATGGAAGATTGGATTTTTGTGTCATAGCGAAAATTTTTGAGAAGTGCCTGACAAATGTACGGAAAGTTTTTGCAGTTCATACCGCTTGAGATACGAGTATTAGAATAAAAACAACCGCTAGCCACTACAAATAGTGGATTTTAGCGGTTTTTCTTATTGCACGTAGCATAGTATTGCTCCACGGTCTTAAAAATAAGGGGCAAAATATTGTGGTACCAATTAAATATTGCCAAAATTATCGTTTTATCGAGAGCGGGCGACCACAGGGTCAGAGCTTCCTACAAAAAGCCTGAAATATCAATATGTGGGGCGTACCTTTGGTCGCCAGATTACATCTCCTCTACCTTATTTTAGGAAACATCTAATTGGGGAGTAATAGTTATAAAAATGATTTATATATCACAATTCTGTCACAAATCTAACTTATGATGAGATTCGTCTAAGAAAATCATTGTATTTCACTTAAATACAAAAAAACACTTGATTTTACAAAAAAAATGTAATACAATTAATTTCGATTTATCAACCAAATACAAAGGAGAATTTTCATGAAAAAAAATATAATGCAATTGACAGTCGCAACCCTCCTCATTTCCTCAGTCGTTGGCTGTGGAAGTAATGAACAATCGGTAGAAACTGTAGCAGAACCAAGCGTAGAAGTCGCAGCAGAAGCAGTAGCAGACACAGTGATGCCAACTTCGGCGAATTTGCCTTCTTACATGACGACAGATTTATTCACAGAAAAAGATTTTGTGACGACATATGAAGCACATAGCACAATCACTTTGGCTGATGGGGCAACCACTTCTGATGATGAGAGTGTCAGTGTAGAAGGGGATATCGTCACCATCACACAAGGTGGTGCGTATGTACTCACGGGGGTACTTTCTGATGGGCAAATTCTTGTGGATTGTGCCGATACAGATGAAGTGCATCTCATTTTTGATAATGTCGATATCAAAAACGAAATGATGTCGGCTGTTTTAATCAATGGAGCAGGTCACGTCCACATCACGCTAAATGATGGCACGAGTAACGTGATTTCTTCTGTCATTTCTATGATCACTTCTTTTGAGTCGGGTGCGATTTCTTCTAGTAGCCCTTTGACTATCAATGGGACAGGTGCGTTGGAAATTAACGCCGTCGACGGCAGTGGAATTGTTGGACTAGACGACATCACAATCATCAGCGGAGATTATGAAATCGTTGCAGGAACCAACGGAATTGATACGTTTGGTGCATTGAAAATTGCCGATGCCAACATGTATGTACAAACGAATTACTACGGTTTTTACATTGGTGATATGGACAATACTGCCGACCCTTCAGTCGGATTTGTCCACATTGTAGATGGAAACTACTCTCTCCAGACAGCAAATGCAGCCATTTTTGCAAGTAATTATATCGCTATAGAAAATGGAACTCTCGATGTATATACTGGACAAGATGGATTCTACACTGCCCATTCAGTCTACTTGGGTGCTCCTTCTGTGTCGATGGAAACTGTTGCTTGCGGAATTTTCGCTGCTGAAAATACAACAATCGAAGATGCCAACCTTGACATTCAAAATGTAGTTTGTGCCATCGACTCTCAAACGATTGATATCAATGGCGGAACTACAAATATCACAGCACATAATGAAGCGTTGTATGCCAATGCATCTGATGTAAGCAAAGAGGCGTACATCAATATTACAGGTGGTATGTTGATGATGAACGGCAATTTCCTCACAAATGGTCTCAACTCTTCTGGGGAAATTACGATTTCAGGCGGTGAAATTCTAAGTTCTAGTATGAGTGCATACGATTTCAGCCCAAACTCACCACTGGCAGATTCTTTGCTTGGCAATACTGCAAGTGTGACAGGGGGTACACTCCTCGTCACAGGAAGTCTTGGTATGCAAGTACAGAATTTTGATACCAATTCCACGCAAAGCACTATCTTCATTATACTAGAAGAACCACAAGAAGGCGTATTTACTTTGACTGATTCAGCTGGAGCTACACATGCAGAAATGACGACACCGAAACCATACCAAACGATTTTGATCAGCTTGCCAACACTTGAAATCGGGGAAGAATATACTTTGACTACACCAACTGAAACACGTACGATTTTACTTGAGGAGCTTGTGTATATTGATGCAATGCTCCCACCTGCAAGAGAGGAGGGCGAATTGCCAGAAGGGCAAATGCCAATGGGCGAACGACCAGAGGGTGAAATGCCAATGGGCGAACTACCAGAAGGGCAAATGCCAATGGGTGAACGACCAGAGGGTGAAATGCCAATGGGTGGTCAGCCACAAGGCGGACAACCTCCACAATAAAGTAAAAGATCGGGAATCGCTAATGACAGAGATTCCCGATCTTTTTTGTATGTAATTACTTCTTTTAGCGAGGAAAAATCGCCCCTACAGGACAATGCACCAAGCAATCGCCACATTCATCACAGCGATAACGGTCAATTGCATAGACCTCATCCTCTTTTTTGATTGCCAAGAAAGAACATTTTTTATGACAGACCCCGCAAGAAATACAACGATCCGCATCGATATTCAACCCACGATACGATATTTCTTTGCCATTATAGGAAATGTAGATGCGTTCCAATTTGTTTTCACGACTGGTCAACTCAAAGTCGTAATCGAAAATATCACCAGACCCAGCTGTGATACAAAACACGACCATTGCTGGATATTTTTCTTGATCCTTGATACAAAAATCAAATATCGGATTGTTTTTTGCTTTCATTTTCTCCATAGAAATTTCTTCCGCATCGCCTGTCAAACGAATGGTATACCCCGCTGAAAAGATAGGGAATCCATTTGCATCATGCTCTACATTTGGATTGGCAGACATACCGCATATTGACACTTTTTTCGTTGATTTTAGCTCTTTGTAAAATGATTTTGTATGCATTGTCATGAAATAAATGCCCTCTGCATCAAATCCTCGCAAATGGGCAATGCGAGAAATCGGCTCACCTTCAGCTGTTATGGTCGAAAAAGTTAGACAACCAATCGTATTGAAATACTTATAAATCGCTTCAATGCTTGTAATTTCCATAAAAACTCCTTTCTGTTACTTCCTTGACATTGTAATTGATATATACTATACTACTATTATATTGCGAAAGATTCAAGAGAAATTTCATATTGTTTAGAAAAATTAGGAGGCAACACGCATGGCATTTTTACCGATCACGAAACAAGAAATGACCGATCTCGGTTGGGATCAACCAGATTTCATATATATATCAGGAGATGCCTACGTGGATCACCCCTCATTCGGTACAGCAATTATTTGCAGAACGCTTGAAAACCATGGCTTCAAAGTGGCAATCATTCCGCAACCCAACTGGAGAACTACTGAGGATTTCCAGCGTTTTGGTGAACCTCGACTCGGTTTTTTGGTGAGTAGTGGCAACATCGATAGTATGGTCAATCATTATAGCGTTGCCAAGAAAAAACGTCAAAAAGATTCGTATTCCCCGAATGGAGAAATGGGGCTTCGTCCCGATCGTTCTGTCATCGTCTACTGTAATAAATTGCGAGAAGTCTACAAAAACACACCGATTATCATTGGTGGTGTCGAAGCGAGCTTGCGTCGTTTGTCGCACTATGATTATTGGGATAACAAAGTCCGTCGCTCCATTTTGCTCGATAGTAGTGCCGACTTGTTGCTTTATGGCATGGGCGAACACCAAATAGTAGAACTAGCAGAAGCCATGGACAAAGGGATTCCCATACACAAAATTAATTTTATGCGTGGTACCGTCTACAAAACACCAGATATCAGCAACTTAGAAGACTTCATTCAATTGCCAAGATACGGCGATGTCATATCGAGCAAAAGAACATTCGCAAAGTCATTTTTGATACAGTATGAAAATACCGATGCCATACTTGCAAAAGTCTTAGTCGAAGAATACAACGAGGGATATGTCGTGCAAAACAAACCCTCACCGCCGCTAGAAACGAAAGAACTCGACAAAACATACGCCCTCGATTATGAGCGGACATACCACCCAAGTTATGAAAAAATGGGCGGAATTCCTGCCATAGAAGAAGTGAAATTCAGCATTATCAGTAACAGAGGGTGCTTCGGCAATTGTAATTTCTGTGCATTGGCGTTTCACCAAGGGCGAGTCGTCTCTGCAAGGAGTCACAATTCCATCATTAGTGAAGCGGAAAAAATCACATGGGATACTGACTTCAAAGGGTATATTCATGATGTCGGTGGACCTACGGCAAATTTCCGTTTGCCCTCATGTAAAAAGCAAAAAGAGCATGGTACGTGCAAACACAAGCAGTGTTTATTCCCTGAACCATGCGAAAATTTGAACATTACGCACGCAGATTATTTGAAATTGATGCGGAAACTCCGAGAATTGCCTAAAGTCAAAAAAGTATTCATTCGATCGGGGATTCGCTACGATTATTTGATTCATGATAAAGACGATACGTTCTTCAAAGAACTTTGCAAATACCATATTAGTGGACAGCTCAAAGTCGCTCCCGAACATATTTCTAGCAAAGTGCTGTTGCACATGGGCAAACCGACTCGAGAAGTATACGACAAATTCGTCAAAAAATATTATGCCATCAACAAAAAAATCGGTATGGATCAATACCTCGTGCCTTATCTCATGAGCAGTCACCCAGGGAGCGATTTGCATTCCGCAATCGAACTTGCAGAATATTTGCGAGACATCGGACATATGCCCGAACAAGTACAAGATTTTTACCCAACACCAGCCACACTTTCAACGGCGATGTACTACACAGGACTCGACCCACGCACCATGGAAAGTGTATACGTGCCACGCACTCCGCACGAAAAAGCCATGCAACGGGCATTGATACAATATCGCATGCCACACAATTACGAACTTGTTTTGGAAGCCCTGAAAAAAGCGGGGCGAGAAGATTTGATTGGTTTTGACAAACATTGCTTGATTCGTCCAAGAAAAATGGGTGCAAAAGGTCAATCACAAAACAACAATTACAAAGGGAAATCGCCACAAAAAAACGGAAAGTCTCCACAGAAAAATGGAAAATCCCCGAACCAGTCAAGTAAAAATACAAATTCAGGAGCACAAAAAAGCACAAAGAAACCGACGAAAAAGACGATTCGCAATGTGCATAAGAAAAAATAAATCATTTAGTTATAGCGAATTAAATTTAAAAGTATTAATAAAAAATAGAGAAAGAAAGGTCGTGAGACGCTGTCTCACACTCTGCGATTTTTGAAAAAATCGAGTAAACTTTTATTTTTCGTTCACGTAAGTACGCATAAATTTGAAACGTTAAGATTTAATGTTTTTTATTTTAATTGACTATATAAAGGATTGTTGGTATGAGGTAAAAACGACTTGCAAGTCGCTTCTACCTCGTGCCACAAACCATCATTTTTATACATTTCCTTGGGCTTCCGATTGAACCAAATCGGCAATCGAAACACCACTCAAATAATTTTGTATCACATCATGCAAACCACTCCACAATTCCAAGGTACGGCAATCTTCTTGTCTCTCGCACAAGTTGACTTCTCGATCCAAACACGCAACGGGTGCCAGTGATTCTTCCGTCAAGGACAACACTCGTCCGACGTCACACGCCTCTGGTGAATCGACGAAGCGATACCCTCCGCCTTTTCCACGCACACCGATCAGCACATTGCCTTTCACTAAAATTCGCAATATGGCTTCCAAGTATTTTTCTGATATTTCTTGTCGTGTTGCAATCTCTTTCAAAGGAATGAAAGCGTCTTGTGGCTGTTCTGCGAGATCAATTAATACCCGCAAAGCGTATCTGCCTTTCGTAGAAATTAGCATAGGCACGTCCTTTCTTTTTCTGTGATGCTTGGTGATTTTTCATATTTTCTTCATTATACGTTATATTTTTTAAAAATACAATCCCTTTTTTACATTTGTGAAGGATTTGTAGATTGCAATTTTAAATGGGTCATTTTTGACGAATGTGTTTGCGTGACTTTTTTTCACGAAAGCATTGCAGGGTTGAGGGAAATATGGTAGAATGGAGATAGAAAAGTAAGTTGTGAGTGGAGGTGAGGCGGTCAACTCACTTTGCTACGCAAAGTTGACTGCGTCAACCTCCTATCTTGGAGGTGAGTGAGTGCCAAAACAGGAAAAAGACTGGAAAAAGCTGACGATTGCGAATTATTTCATCTTTTCCAAAGTCATAACCCCTTGTAAAGTCTTATAAATTCAAGGTTTACAAGGGCTTATTTTAATTTTATGCTAACTTTTTATGCTAACTAGAAGTTTAGTATCTTTATAGCATTGATTTTTGAGTCTGGGGACAGATGGACGTATACGTTAGCAGTAATGGAAATATTACTGTGCCTCATCAATTCAGATATCGTCTTGATATC
>JAWXUZ010000071.1:0-13337 GCA_044425835.1 Bacillota bacterium
GTACTCAAACGAGTGTCATATGGCGTAAAAAATTTCAAAAGATTTCGGAATCGTATTTTACTTACAACTACAAAAGGATGGGATTGAAAACAATCCCACCCCAACATTTGACAAACAGCCTTTTTTACGTCGCAAGGTGCATCGTTCATGATGCCGACTTTATGTGCTTCATGAGGATGGCATAGTAAAAAATGTCCTTTTTGCAAAATAAAAGTTGCCTCCATTGGTGCATTTTCAAAAAATTCAACGTCATTTTCAGCTGCGTAAGGTATTTTTGTCGTGAGATTTGCAATGTCAGTCAAAGCGATTTTTTCGCAACCATCTATGATATAATGTACATCGATATAGTTTCTATGTGCTTCGTAATCACGTTCAGCTTCAGGTTTCGTAGTGAGTGTGACAGGATTGCCATACACTTCGTCTGGCACGAGAGTTGTATTTGGTGCAGGCAATTCTTGATCGGCAAGCCCTGACAAATACTCAAGTACAGAGTGTAATTCTGGGAAAGAACGGTATAGGTTTTTGTTTGAAATGTGATCGAAAATCATTGTGAAGTCCTCCTGTTTGTATAGTTGTAAAAGAATTTAGGGAGTTGCCCAATGAAATGAACACTCCCTAAATATGAGACATTGTTTTAGATTACATATAACCGCCCATTCCAGCTGGGTTTGGCATTGGTGGAATGTCTGTATTTGGCAATTCCGCTACGACTGCTTCTGTAGTCAAGAAAGTAGATGCCACGGAAGTTGCATTTTGTAACGCACTACGAGTCACTTTCGCAGGGTCCAAAATACCTGCTTCGACCATCTCAACGTATTCTTCAGTCAATGCATTGAAGCCGAAGCCTTTTTGTTGTCCTTTGACTGTGTTGACAACAACAGAACCTTCCAAACCAGCATTTGCAACGATTTGACGTAGTGGAGATTCCAATGCTTTGAGGACGATTTCTGATCCTGTTTTTTCATCTCCCACGAGATTTTTACAAGCATCTGCGACACGATCCATACTTTGCAAGTACGCAGTTCCACCACCAGCGATGATACCTTCTTCGACTGCGGCTCTTGTTGCTGCCAAAGCGTCTTCCATACGTAATTTTTTCTCTTTCATTTCCGTTTCAGTCGCCGCTCCTACTTTGATTACGGCAACGCCACCGCTTAATTTTGCCAAGCGTTCTTGGAATTTTTCACGGTCAAAATCGGAATCTGTTTGTTCTATGCTGTCACGAATTTGTTGCACACGATTTGCGATATCGGATTTGTCTCCAGCACCGTCTGCAATGATTGTGAGTTCTTTTTCGACTCTAACTGTTTTTGCACGTCCGAGCATGTCGACTGTGACATCTTTGAGTTCAAGCCCCAACTCTTCAGCGACAACTGTACCGCCAGTCAAAGTGGCGATATCTTGCAATTGTGCTTTTCTGCGTTCGCCATAGCCCGGTGCTTTGACTGCCACGCAAGTAAAAGTGCCTCTCAATTTATTGAGTACGAGTGTTGCCAACGCTTCACCCTCAACATCATCAGCGACAATCAAAAGTTTGCCGCCCATTTGCATGATTTGCTCAAGGATTGGCACGAGGTCTTGGATATTTGAAATTTTACGATCAGTCACCAAAATGAGTGGATCTTCGAGTACGGCAACCATTTTTTCCATATCAGTTGACATGTAAGAAGAAAGGTAACCTTTGTCGAATTGCATTCCTTCAACCAACTCAAGTTCTGTTTTCATTGTTTTTGATTCTTCGACAGTGATGACACCATCATTTGTCACTTTTTCCATTGCATCGGCAATCATATCACCAACTTCTTCGTCCCCAGCAGAAATGGCTGCAACGTTTGCAATGTGTGTTTTTGTTGTCACTTCTTGGCTCATGGATTTGATTTCGGCGACTGCTGCTTCTGTTGCTTTTTGCATGCCTTTTCTCAAAATAATTGGGTTTGCACCTGCTGCAATATTTTTGAGTCCCTCTTGGATCATGGCTTGTGCAAGCACAGTTGCTGTTGTTGTGCCATCGCCTGCCACGTCATTTGTTTGTGTCGCCACTTCTTTTACGAGTTGGGCACCCATGTTTTCATATGGATCTTCGAGTTCGATATCTTTTGCAATGGTCACACCATCATTTGTGATGAGTGGGGAAGTGAATTTGCGATCGAGTACGACATTTCTTCCTTTTGGTCCGAGAGTCACTTTGACTGTGTTTGCGAGTTTATCGACACCAGCAGCCATTGACGCACGGGCATCTGCTCCATGTTTGATTTCTTTTGCCATAATTTTTGTTTCCTCCTAGTTGTATGATTTCGTTTTTAGAGTTCGGATTTTTATTTTTCTACGATAGCCAAAATGTCATTTTGACGCATCACAAGGTATTCTTCGCCCTCGAATTTGATTTCCATAGCACCGTATTTTGAAAAAACAACGTGGTCGCCAACTTTGACTACCATTTCTACGTTGACATCTCCGACCATTCCGCCAGGTCCTACAGCTTTGACGATTGCCTCTTGTGGTTTTTCTTGTGACTGTGAAGTTAAAATTAAGCCTGATTTCGTTTTTTCTTCTGCTTTTAGTTGTTGCAAAACTACTTTGTCCCCGAGTGGTTTCAAATTCATAAAATTGCCTCCTCATTCCTTTATTCTAATTTATTACATACAAAATTGATCATTCTACTTTATTAGTATACGAAAAAAATAAAATAGTATGATTGGAATTGCTCATAATTTCAAGAAGTATGGCATTCCCTACTTATTTTACTAGAAAATACAGGAATTGGCAAGAGGATTTCTAAAATTTTCCATATAATTTTTTTGAGAATTATTCGTTTTCTAGTAGCGTTTCTCGTAGTTGGCTGACGGGCAAGAGGTGTTTGCCACACTGTACCTTGTCATCAGGAGTCAGTACCGATTCCAAGTAAAACACGGTCAATAAAATCGGTAAATCGATTCTTTTTGAGTATTCCACGATATCGGTGAAGTCGCAAATGTCCTTCAAGACTTCGAGTTTCGTCAGCAGTTCCTCTGTATGGTCTGTGTGAAATTCGAGTAAGTACCATAAAAATTTCACTCGACTCAAAAGTAAAATATGCCCCTTCATTTTAATGTAAATCGGGGCTTGCATGTGTGAAGTCAAATAAGACTCGACTTCATCAAACGTAACTGCACCAATTTTCACGAGGTGAAAAAAATCGAAGGAATGTATATTTTTATGGATATACGCCAAGGCGGATTCTTTATGATCAGAAATCGAGTGGTCGAGTGTATCTATTTCATCTAGGAGTGTATTCCTTTTGGTAGTAAGGTCGTATAGCGTTTTCAGTTCAGGGTGTTCGGCTTCGACAAACGCAGTCTCTTCAGTTGATGCTAAGATTTTCAAGTAACGTTTGATGGTGAATTTCCCACGTTCTTTTTGGTACTGAAATAGGAAGAAATCGACGTCAACGCTCTTGCCCTCGAATATGATTTCGCCTGAAAATTCTGGTTTTTCTTTTAGGTAATTCAAAGCTTCCATGTAGTTCAAATTGTATTTTTTGATGAGTTCTAAGAAGTCTGTGATCTCGTATTGTTCATAAATTAATTCTAGTAATTGTGTGTTATCCATATGTATGCCCCCTTTAGTTTTTACAATTTACCACAAAATAATAAAGTCAATTTGTTGTGGAAATTCATAGTGAAATTTTATCGTGTTTTAATGTAAAAAACGTGTAAAAATGAGTTGGTTGGCTGTGGTATTGACAATTCGTGGGATTCGTGCTAAGGTAGTTGTATTAAAAATATCTGGTTCTGCCAATTGAATAGGGGGAACGATAATAGAAAACAGGAGAAAAAACAATGGAAATTTACGACCAACACGTCCACACAGAGTTTTCGGTCGACAGCGAAGCTCCGTATGTGTCATACCTACAAGCATTGAAAAAAATGGGCAAAACGACTTTCGTTACGACAGAACATATTGATTTTGACAAATTAGTATCTCATACAGATGAAATCCCTGACTTTGAAAGACAGAGAGAATTCATTGAGATGGCAAAAAAGCCGCCGTATGAAATGAAAGCTTTGCAGGGCATTGAGCTTTCGTATCGTCCATCGACGGCGGAGCGTTTGAGCGAATTTCTGAAAAAAGAACCGCTCGATCTCGTCATATTGGCGGTGCATGAAAGCGATGAGGAAGAAGTTTCTTCGCCTCAATTTGCAAAGGGAAAAACGAAAAATGAAGCGTACCATGCGTATCTTTTGCTGTGTGAATACGCAGTCGAACATTTTGATGATTACGATACGTTTGCCCACATTGATTTCCATTTGCGGTATCTGAAAAATTTAGAGGACATCGACATCCAGTCGCACAAAGAAACCTTGACACGCATTTTTTCTCACATCATCAAAAAAGGAAAATCCTTGGAGTGCAACACTCGTTTCATTTACCGCCACCACGATATGGAGTGTCTGGAATACACGCTGGCACTCTACAAAGAATGTGGTGGAGAACGTATCACTTTGGGGAGTGATTGCCATACCGTAGCTGATTTTCGATCTGGATTTCCAGAGGCAATTGCTATGCTCAAAAAAATTGGCTTCGAGTCCATTACACAATACGAAAATAGAATCGGACATGCAGTGAAAATATAGGAGAATATCATGGAAAATTTATATAGACAAATGGGCCTTGCAAGTGAAGTCGAAACATTTTGCAATGCCATTGAGCAAACACTAGAAGAGCGTTTTCGAGAAATCGACAAGATTGCAGAGTACAACCAAAGTAAGGTGCTATTTGCCATGCAACAAGAAAAAGTCAATGCCAACTGCTTTTCGGGAACGAATGGGTATGGCTATAACGATGAGGGACGAGACACGCTCGAGCGAGTGTATGCCCGTTGTTTTCATACGGAATCGGCACTCGTGCGACCGCAAATTGCTTGTGGCACACACGCTTTGTCAGTGGCACTATCTGCGAATTTGCTCCCCGGAGATGAGTTGCTTTCGCCAGTGGGGAAGCCATACGATACGCTCGAGCAAGTCATCGGCATTCGGAAGTCGCCTTGTTCTTTGATGGAATACGGTGTCAGCTACCGCCAAGTCGATTTGAAAGAAGATGGCACGTTCGACTACGAAAATATCAAAAAAGCCATCAATGAAAAAACGAAACTCGTGACCATTCAACGATCGAAAGGCTACCAGATGCGACCGACATTTTCTGTCAAACAAATCGGTGAATTGATTGCCTTTATTAAGGAAGAAAAGCATGATATTATTTGTATGGTCGACAACTGTTACGGTGAATTTGTAGAAATGGAAGAGCCGTCAGATGTGGGGGCAGATATGATCGTAGGGTCGCTGATTAAAAATCCTGGAGGGGGACTTGCCCCATCGGGCGGTTATATTTGTGGCACAAAAACTTGTGTGGAACGCTGTGCGTATCGCCTCAGTGCCCCTGGACTGGGGCAAGAAGTTGGTGCGAGCCTCAACACGATGGGGGCATTGTACCAAGGATTTTTCCTTGCTCCGACAGTCGTTTCTTCCGCAGTCAAAAGTGCAGTGTTTGCTGCCAATGTATATGAAAAATTGGGCTTTCCTGTCATTCCAGATGGCAAGGAATCTCGCCATGATATCATACAAGGTGTGGAACTTGGCACAGCAGAAGGTGTCATTGCTTTTTGTCGAGGGATACAAAGTGCCGCTCCAGTGGATAGCTACGTCAAACCAGAACCGTACGCTATGCCGGGGTATGATGGCGAGGTCATTATGGCGGCAGGAGCGTTTGTGCAAGGGTCGTCAATTGAGTTGAGTGCCGATGCCCCGATTCGTCCGCCTTTTGCTGTCTACTTCCAAGGGGGGTTGACGTGGTATCATGGGAAAATTGGTGTGATGATGTCGTTGCAAAAATTATTTGAAGCAGATTTGGTGAAGTTGCATAAATTTTAATATTGTTCTCACAATCAAATATTGCAAGAAGATATAAAAATTGGTATGCACTAAGGCGAACAAAAATAAAGTTTTGATCCAACTTTTTTAAAAGTTGGTGGGGTCAACTCACTTTGCTTCGCAAAGCGGCTACGCCGCCGCTGTATTCTTCAGCGGTGAGGAGGTTTGGGGCAAAGCCCCAAGAACTTTTCTTTTATTTTTATCGCAGATAGCAACCGCTATTTTCTGATATTTTTTTTCAGCAATAACCCCAACTCGTTTTCAGAAAAACACCCTAACAATATTAGAAAAATAACGTAGAGCAAAGAAACGCTCGCAATAGAACATAAAAATAAAAATTTCGATGGTATAGAAACTTGTATGATGTACCGAATGGACAACCCAGAGGCACACCCTGCAAGGAGTGGACGAATGAAACAATTGCTCACATTCGGAAAGACACCTGTGCGGACGTAGAGCCGAGCAAGACAAAGCATCATGGAAACGAATAAACTCAAACCCATGGCACAAAAAAACACAGGAATTCCATATTGTGGCATATAATAAAGTAGAAGTCCAATCGTAATCACTGACGATATGAGGTGATTGACAAAGAGGAAAAATTGCTCACCTAAGCCGTTGAGTAGCCCTTGTATGGTGATTTGTGCATACAAAAATGGGCAGATGAACGCAAGCGGAAAGAGCAATTCTCCGAGATTTTGTCTGTTGTATACAATGTAGCAAATTTCCCTTGGGAATATGGCAAATATCGTGGCAACACCAATGCCCAAAACGAAAGTGAATAGAAACGTTGCAGAGACGGTGCGTTTGATTTTGTCATGATTTTGACTGGCGACAGCTTTTGAAATTTCAGGTACGAGCGAAATGGATGCTGCCAAAAGACACGCTGACGGCAAAAAGATCAAAGGCATTGCCATACCTGTCAATTCTCCGTACACTTCAAGGGCGGACGTGCTGTCTTGTCCGAAGGCTTGCAACTGTTGTGGGATCAACGTATTTTCTATGGTGACGAGCAAAGAAGCAACAATTCTTGTGGCACACAACGGCAGTGCCATCGTGAGAATCATTTTTGTAATTGTGAGATTAGAACATACAAGACCTTTCGATTTTATGCGGTTTTTCGTCGACTTTTTATGTGTTTTGTAGACGAAAACGACGTAGAGAAAGGAAATAAACTCGCCGAAAATGATGCCGATGATGGCAGAAAGACAAGCCATTTCCAAGCCAAGCTTCATGCAAGGGGCAGCGAGTACGTAGACGACAGCAATGCGTATGGTTTGTTCTAGGACTTGCGAAGTGGCAGGAATTGTGGGTGACTGCAACCCTAAAAAATAGCCACGCAAACAAGAGCCACAAGCCATAAATGGAAGTGCAAATGACAAAAACTGAAGCGACATTGTCGTGCGTGGTGCTTGCAATATATGTATGGCGATGGTGTCTGCCCCAAAAAATAAAACGAGACCGAGGAGTATACTCAGTGAAAATGAAAATACCAAGGACTGTTTCAAAATTTTTGAGATGTTTTCTGTATTACCTTTGCTTTGTTCTTGTGCCGTCAGATGTGAAATTGTCGTCGTAAATCCAGCAGCTGTGATGCTCCATGCCAAGGCATAAATGGGCATGACTAGTTGGTATAGCCCCATGCCCTCTGCTCCGATGGTGTTTGACATGAAGACTCGATAGAAAAAGCCCATGAGTTTGGAAATCAAATTGGCAGTCGTTAGTATGAGTGTGGCGGTGAATACGTTTTTTGTGGCATGCATAAAGACTCTCCTCAAGTAGATGGTTATGGGTACAGTCTATGCAAAAAAGTAGAAAAAAGAACGTGATTTCAATTCTTTTTCTGTAAAATATGTATAAACGAATCGTGAAATCAGCGGATAACTCGTATAGAATCTGAAAGAAACAGTAAAAATTATGAATATTTTTTTTAAAAAAACACTTCCCTAATTTTTAAAAATGTGCTATACTTACTGTATATAATGTAGTACATACCCATATGTGGGAGAGCGTACTCGTTCGTTTTCTGTGGGTTTTCATAAGTGGGTGGTGATTTCGGTGGACGGTCTGCAACATTGGATAGAAGAAATGCTTAGAAATTTAGAAAACGGAGACGCTGGAGAAGAAAAGCGTTTTTTTGAACTGTCCGACGATTTGCAAAAAATAGTGTTGCCTCTTAGGAAAAAAATTGTAGAGCAAAGACAACAACTCGATGCACTCAATGAAAAATTAAATGATACAACAGAAAAATTAATTCGGGAAGAAAAAGAATTGTATTTTTTTAAGGAAGCACTCGATTCTTTGCCGAATCCCATCTTCGTAAAAAATGATAAGACGGAATTTATCTTTTTCAACCGTGAATACGAGCATTTTTTTAATATGAAAAGAGACGATCGCATTGGTATGCGTGTCGGTGACTTGGAATATTTGTCTGATGCTGACAAGCTTTTGTACCAACAAGAAGATACAGAGATGATTGAAAAAGTATCGACCATTCACTATGAAATTCCGTTTGTATTAGAAAATGATGTGGTGAGCCATTCTCTTTATTGGAGTACTGGATTTTTAGTTGAGCAAACGCATGAGAAAGGTTTGGTCGGTGAAATTGTCGATATTTCTATGCGGAAAAAATTGGAAGATCAACTCGTAGTCAATATTGAAAAAATGGAAGAAGCAAAAAGTGTGGCTGAAAAAGCGTACCATACTGATTTTGCAACGGGTCTTGGCAATCGGTATCTGATGGCGAAAGCGTTGCCCAAATTATTGAAAAAAGCAAACCAAAATAAAACACCGCTTTCTATATTTATGGCTGACCTCGATTTCTTCAAATCGGTCAATGATACGTATGGTCATAATGTGGGCGATGAAGTTTTGGTTGCCTTTTCTCGTGTGTTGCAATGGGTCTGTCAAGAGCCGAATTTTTGTTTGCGTTACGGCGGTGAAGAATTTTTAGGCATTCTTCCTGATATGACAGCAGAAGAGGGAAAAGAGATTGCAGAAAATATTTGCCAATCCTTGGCGAAATATCGTTTGCCTGATGGGAAAAACGTGACAGTCAGTATTGGTGTGACAGAATATATTCATGGCGAGCAAGACAATTCGTTGTTGGTGCGTGTGGATAAGGCATTGTATATGAAAAAAAACAATGGGCGAAACGGTGTTGTCGTATTGTAAATCGTCCGATTGTAGTGTAATGGAGAGATGATATGAAAAAAATAAATAAGAACAAAACGGTAGTTTTGACGTTGCTTGTGGCAATGGTACTGCATTTGATGTGCGTATGTGTCAGTGCGGCGACTGATTTTCGAGGGGCTTGGATTACGACGGTGTATAGCCTCGATTTTCCGTCGACACAAAATGATGTAGAAGGTCAAAAAGCAGAGTTTGCAACGAAATTAGACGAGTTAAAAGACATTGGCATTACGAGTGTATTCGTGCAAGTTCGCCCGAAAGCCGATGCATTTTATGAATCAGAATTAAATCCTTGGAGCAGTGTTTTGACGGGCGAACAAGGGAAATATCCAGGATACGATGTCATGGAATATATGATAGAAGAAACGCACGAGCGAGGTATGGAGTTCCATGCGTGGCTCAATCCGTATCGAGTGACGACTTCTGGAACAGATGTGTCTGAACTTTTTGCAGATCACATAGCAAGGAAAAATCCTGACTGGTTGATTACACATGAAAATGCACTGTATTTCAATCCTGAATTGCAAGAAGTCAAAGATTACATAGCGGCAACTGTGGAAGAAATTGTACAAAATTATGATGTCGATGGCATTCATTTTGATGATTATTTTTATCCATCTAACTACGCTTTGCCAGAAGGTGAAGATGGTGACGGAGCCGTTGCAAATGCAAGACGACAACATATCAATGACATGGTAAAACTTACATATGATACAGTGAAAAAGACAGATAATACGGTGGTATTTGGTGTCAGTCCGTCTGGAATTTGGAAAAATGACACCTCAGATAGCAATGGTTCACAAACGAGAGGCTACGAAGCGTATTACGGTGTGTATGCCGATGCCCTTGCTTGGATTTCTGGTGGATATATCGATTATATTGCACCGCAAATTTATTGGGAAATAGGCTATGAATATGCAGATTATGAAACGCTCGTGAAGTGGTGGGCGGAGCAAGTCAAAAATACAGAAGTCGATTTTTACGTAGGTCATGGGATTTATAAAGATGTCGTGGCAGAAGAAATTGTAGAGCAAGTCAATATCAGTGAGCGGTACAATGCTGGGGGCAGTATTTTCTACTGCATGAGCGACTTATTAAATGATAGAAAAAATTGTGGAACGGCACTGAAATCGTATTACAATATCGCTGTAGGTGAGCCTGATGTAGCAGTTGAAGAAGAACTTGACGCAGAACCCGATGTCGATTTGCCAGTTGTCGTTGAATATAAAAATGCAACGGTAACGACGGCGAACATTACAGTTGATGGTGTGGCAGTGCCTTTGCAAGCCTACACGATTGAGGGCTTTACGTATTTCAAATTGAGAGATATCGCCATTGTTGTCAATGGCACGCAGAAGCAATTCGATGTTACGTGGGATGGCACTCGAAAAGTCATACAACTACTTCCGCAAACACCATATTCTGATATGCTAAGCATTGAAAATGAGGCGGTAGAAAACACGACAGCAGTCACTTCTACAGCACAACTGCTGGTGGGGGATATCGAGGAAAGAATGGAAGCGTATACAATGAATGGGTATACGTACTATAAATTGCGAGATTTGGGTACGGCACTCAATATTGGCATTACGTGGGATCAAGATTCGCAAACGATTGGCATTGATACGACTGTGGGGTATCAAGAAAACTGAATGATACAACTCATTTTTGGGATTCTGTTTGTTATTTTGTTTTATTTGGTCTTTCAAAAAATGAAGGGCAAATACGACTTTGAGAAATCACTGCGTGAAGTGATTTCTAAGTTGCAAAAGAAAAAATAGAAAGTATAAGGGATATACTGTTTTTGAATTAAGGAGTGTCTTACAGTATGGGAAATGATCAAAAAAAGAATAGAAAGAAATATGAAAGATATGGTATCACTTCAGTGATTGCGTTGTTGTTGATTGCCATTATGCCAGTGGGTTTGTTGCTCATTGACGATGTGCGTTCGGACGTTTATCTGGAAAGTTTTGAGGTGACAGAAGAAGGAAGGCTCATTCTTGAAATTTATACAGCAGCAGAAAAAGGGTACGTTCGCAAAGTCACAACTCATAGGAATGAAGAGGGGTTGTACCTCGATTTCCACTCTACAACGGGAATCAATAACTCAAATGGAGCAAAAACGAGTTATACTTTTGCACTTTCTGATTCTTGGGATGAGATTTACATTTATAGAGGTAAAAAATCGTATGAAAAAGTGCTAGAGAAAGTTGGAAGTAAGTGGGTCGAAGTAGTAGGGGCATAAAGAGAAAAATTGTGTCGAACTTCGAGATTTGGAAAAAGCTACTAATTTGTAGCACAATGAAATGCTGTAAAAAGGCGATTGCATATGAGAAAATGCAACCGCCTTTTTTGACTTTTGTCATATGTTGGGAGATGAATTTGTAGGGGAAGGGGTTCTATCCCTCCAGATAAAGAAGTAGAATACTACGCTATGAATTCAAATTTTTTGATTTATCCCTAAGTAAAGTTTGCAACCGCCTTTTTGTTACAACATAAATTTTCGGTCTAGTGAACGATACTGCATCGCTTCGCCTAAGTGGTAGGCGGAAATGTCCTCTTCACCAGCCAAATCTGCAATCGTCCTTGCCACTTTGAGTATTTTATGGTAAGCCCTTGCACTGAGATTCATGCGGTCAAATGCATTTCTAAGCAGAAGCTGACACGCATCATCTAGCTTACAATATTTCTCAACTTGTGAAGCGTTGATCTGTGCATTGAAGTAAATGTTATCATTTTTGTACCGCTCTAGCTGTATTTCGTGTGCAGTAACGACTCGTTTTTTGATGTCTTTGGAGGATTCGCCTGCTTCTGAAAGTTGCAAATCTTCATACGTCACCGCAGGCATTTCTGTCATGATATCGATGCGATCCAAGAGAGGACCACTGATTCTTTTTTGGTAATTCAAAATATCGTTGCTCGAACATTGGCAACGAGCACCGCTCCCGAGATAGCCACAAGGACACGGATTCATGGCGGAGATGAGCATGAAATTCGATGGAAATGTCAACGTGCCATTGACACGAGAGATGGTGACTTCCTTGTCCTCTAAAGGTTGTCGCATGACTTCTAGTGCGGAACGTTGAAATTCTGGCAATTCATCTAAAAATAAGATGCCGTTGTGGGCGAGTGAAATTTCTCCAGGGCGAGGCACACGACCACCGCCAGTCAAAGCGGAAGGCGAAATCGTATGGTGCGGAGATCGAAACGGCCTTGTGGAAACGAGGGCAGATTTCGATTTCAAAGCCCCCGCAACGCTATAAATTTTTGTGATTTCCAAACTTTCGTTGAACGTCAAATCGGGCATAATCGTAGGCAAACGTTTGGCAAGCATCGTCTTCCCTGAGCCGGGAGGGCCAATCATTAAGAAGTTGTGTCCGCCTGCGGCTGCAATTTCTATGGCTCGTTTGCATTGCTCTTGCCCTTTGACATGGGAAAAATCAAGTAAGTCCGAAGCAATATTTTGCTGAAAAATGGCATGGATATCCATCTCGTAAGGAGAAATTTTCGCTCTATTTTCGATGTGGGCAATGAGTTCTTTTAAGTGCTTGACCGGGTAGATTTCTATGCCAGCAATCAAAGCGGCTTCATCTTTATTTTCATAGGGAACGAAACATTTTTTGATGCCAATCGTATGGGCATGATGCACCATAGAAAGCACACCGTTGACGCCTCTGACGGAGCCGTCTAAGGAGAGTTCGCCCAAAATGACGTAATCTTCAAGATCGGTTTCTCTAATGAGCATGGCACTTTTTAAGATACCAAGGGCGATTGCCAAATCAAAGGCAACACCTTCTTTTTTTTGATCGGCGGGGGCGAGATTGACGGTGATGTGCTTGATTGGAAAGGCATAGCCGGAATTGATAATGGCGGTACGCACACGCTCTTTCGATTCATTGATTGCGGTGTCGGGCAATCCGCCGATTTTAAATACAGGCAAACCACTGCTGAGGTCGACTTCCACATCGACAGAATAGCCGTGGATTCCTTGTACTGCTGCACTTTTTAATATACTTAACACGGGCTCACCTCCTTAGTTTACATAATTCGACAACTCACTCCTTCTATCATACCAAGTATGACGTCAAATTGCAATCATTTTTTCCTATATTATGTAGTTTGTAAATTGCAATATTAAATGTCGCAGAAATTTCTGATATAAAATTAAGTTTTTTTATACACATTCCACCATCATATTGGCTGATTTGCCGTTAAGTATTTTTCGTGGGTAATTATTGA
>JAWXUZ010000007.1:0-52229 GCA_044425835.1 Bacillota bacterium
CTTCAAATCTGCCATTAAGGCTTTGATATCTTTATATGACACAAATCTTGTTGAATTGCGGATTTGATGAATAATGCAGTGCTGTACTTCAGTCTGTGGAAAAACAGCTTCAATCGCTTGAGGAAAGCCTGCCAACCCATCAATGCAAGCAATTAGAATATCTTGAACTCCTCTATTTTTAAGACCATTCATGATAGAAAGCCAGAATTTTACACTTTCATTTTCGCCAACATACATACCAAGTCCATCTTTGCAATCCAACATCGCACATTCCATCTCTCTATCAATCTGCAAATTTTGAATCGAAACCGCTTTTAATACTCGAATGATATACAACGGATTTCCTGTGAATAAATCATGCAGATTCCCTCTACATTTCAGGAAATTATTCACAGAATAAAAAATATCTTACCCATCGCTTTCTTTTTTGCTATCCAAGCAAAACCACTCCTTTATTGATGTGCATCACCAATTCCTCAATCTTTTGCATATCTGGAAGTTTCGGCAAATTTGTATTTTTGATTGCCGATTGCACTTTCTTTTCATGCCATTGCTTTTGCGACAAAAAGATATGCTCATTGCTTACAACTGTCCGCCAACACCTTTGAATTTCTCAATGAATGCAGAAATTTTTTGAAACACCGTCTGTTTTTTCGTCAAATAATTTCCGCTCAAAGGACTCATTTTCGGCAATATATTATTCAGCTCCGTGCCATTTTCACTAGCATATTCTTTTTTCAGCGAGGCAGTGATATATCTTTTCGTCTCTTCCTCTTTTAGATTTTCAGAGCGAATCAATTCTGCAACTTCTTTCTTTTGTTCTTCTTGAGCAAAAGAGAAAAATCCATCAATGATATGGGCTTTGTCTTGATACGTATCCAAGTCCGCTTGTCGAATGAAATCTACAACAAGGCTTTCTTTTGCACGATTGCCCACACTTGCCCGAATCATACGACGAACATCTTCAATAATGACTTCCTTATCTTTCACATCTTTATTTTTTTCAAAAATCAGTTGCAATATGTAATCCAAATCAATTTCTTGAGATTTCAACAAGTCGACTTCAAATACCACGTCGTCCCAATCAACATCCACTTCTTTGTCCTTGCCATTCTCATTTCTTTCCTTGCGAGCAAACTCACGAATGTCATTGTACGTCGAACGATAATCTTGAATTTGTCTTTGCTCCAGCACATCAATCTGTTGCATTTTTGCGAGATCATCATCCGTTACAAACCGAGTATTTTTGAAATCTTCCACAGCCTGCTCATCCTCAATATCGATATTTTGCAATGCATTCAAATGAGAAAACTCATCGTAATTTTGCAATATATTTTCCATTTTCAGATATTCACCAAACAGTTTCGCAAATTCTTTTTTATCTTTTTTTGTTTCAATTTGAGATACATCAGGAAACCGCTGGTTCAGTTCCGCCACAATCTCAACGTAGCCCCGTTTCGCCTCACCTGTAGCCAAATCCTGAAAGCCATTCATATATTCTTGATAGCTTTTTTCCAGAACTACATTTTTCGTTTTTTCATCTCCAAAAAGTTTAATTGCGTCAATCGTCGCTTCTTCCAAATCACGAAATGTGACGATATTCCCAAAAGTTTTCGTTGCATCATAAATCCGATTCGTCCGTGAAAATGCTTGCATCAACCCATGATACCGTAAATTTTTATCCACAAACAGCGTATTCAAAGTAGGGGCATCGAAACCCGTCAAGAACATGCCCACAACAATCAGCAAATCCACTTCTTTTTTCTTTACACGACTTGCCAAGTCCCTATAGTAATTTTGAAACTCCTGACTCTCCACGCCAAAATTCGTTTGAAACATCCGATTGTAATCATCAATGGCAGACGTCAAAAACTCTTTCGCCGTAGAATTCATTGCTGTTGGCTCAAACGTTTCGTCAGGGATTTCACCAGCGGAGCTTTGCTCTTCATTGGCAGCAAAAGAAAAGATAGTCGCCACTTTCAGTGGTTTTTCGCTGTCCTGTTGCAATTGGGAAAAGCATTCATAATAGAGCTTTGCCGTCTCCACACTACTCACAGCAAACATCGCATTGAAGCCTCCATTTGCATTGCGGTGCGTTTTCAGATTGAAGTTATCCAGAATGTATTGAGAGATTTCCTTAATCCGTTCGGGGTGCATTAATGCCTGTTTCGTTTCGAGTTTAGACAATTGATCGGCATCGACTTCTTTTTCCATATCTTTGAATTTCGGGCGAACATTATTATAATCGACTTTGAATTTCAATACTTTTTCATCACGAATCGCATCCGTAATGACGTATGAATGTAGTTGTTCCCCAAAAACAGAAGCGGTCGTTTCCGAACCCAACGCATTTTCAGGAAAAATCGGTGTCCCTGTAAATCCGAATTGATAGAATTTCTTGAATCGTTTATGTATATTTTTTTGAGCCTCGCCAAATTGCGAACGATGAGCCTCGTCAAAAATAAAAACAACTTGTTTGTCATACACAGGTAGACCTTCCAGTTTCACCAGATTATTTAATTTTTGAATGGTCGTCACAATAATTTTATTATCGTCTTTTTCGATATTGCGTTTGAGTCCAGCAGTATTTTCCGACCCATTCACACTATCAGGGGAAAAGCGTTGGTATTCTTTCATCGTCTGATAATCGAGGTCTTTGCGATCGACCACAAAAAACACTTTGTCAATAAAATCAAGTTCTGTAGCCAACCGAGCCGCTTTGAAACTCGTGAGCGTTTTGCCCGATCCAGTGGTATGCCAAATATATCCACCGTTGTCAATGCTTTTCCCTCGTTTCGCTTCGTAAGAGCTTTTCACTTTCCACAGAATCCGTTCCGCTGCTGCAATTTGATACGGACGCATGATGAGTAGTGTATTGTTCGCATCGAAAACCGTATAATTGAGCAACACTTTGAGCAACGTATTTTTCTGAAAGAAAGTCGCCGTAAAGTCTTTCAAGTCTTTGATGAGTGTGTTGTCGGCTTTCGCCCAGTTCATGGTGAAGTCAAAGCTATTTTTATCACGTTTCGTCGTATTGGCAAAGTAACGGCTATCTGTCCCGTTGGAAATTACGAAAATCTGCAAGAACTTATACAGTGAATTTTCAGTGTTGAAACTCTCTTTCGTATAGCGGTGAATTTGATTGAATGCCTCTTTGATGGCGATACCACGTTTTTTCAACTCGATTTGAACGAGTGGCAGACCATTCACCAAAATCGTCACATCGTACCGATTGGCATGTTTGCCAGTTTGAGCAAATTGAGAAATGACTTGCACTTTATTGTTTGCCACATTTTTTTTATCGACCAAGTAAATATTTTGAATATGCCCATCATCGAACACGAAATCATAGACATAGTTGTTGTGGATTTTATCGGTTTTGTCGAGTATATTGTCGCTCGGTTTGTTCAGGTATTCTATGCAAAACCTGTCCCACTCTGGATCTGTGAACGTCATTTTGTTTAGTTCTTGTAGTTGTATGCGTGCATTTGCAAGGAGTTTTTCTGGTGTGGTCAAATCCTTGTTGTAGTCGTAGCCCTGATTGATTAGGTCTTGTATGAGTTCGCTTTCAAGGGCGGCTTCGGTTTGGTATTTTGAGCCGTCTTGTTTTATTTTTTCGTACTTGTCGAGTACGATGTAGTTGGTGGATTCGGCAATTGTGGTTTGTTCTGTCATTTTTTCACCTCTTCAAACGTCAATAATTGATCACGATAATATTCGTATTGCTGTTGACGGGCTTTGATTTCCGCAGGTAGACCAGAAGAAAGGTCGTTGCAAAGGGTGTCGAAACGGTCTAGGATGTCGACGATGCGTTGTTGTTCGGCAAGTGGTGGGAATGGTAGTAATAATTTTTTAAAAGTTTCAATATTTATATTTTCCTGAGCACTTCCTGTGCTTTTCGCTTGCAATATAGATTTATAAGAAGATAAAAGATATTCGACATAGTTGGATGATGTTTTTAGCGGATCAGCAACAAAACCAATAACACTGTCTGGGAAACAAGAATCAAAATTAAGAATAGATGTTTCAGCCACATTAGCAGCTATTGTTATACACAAAGTGCCTTTTCTCCATAATTTACTTTGATTTAATCCAAATTCACTATATGTTTGGGTAAACTCTTTAATAATATGTGATGCATTTCTAATATCACCTGTTTGAATAAAAGGAATATCTCCGCCATACAATCTAGCATCATTTCTAGGTCGATGTTTTGATTTCCCACGACCAAATTCAAGAGAAACATCTCTCAACGATTTCCACTCTACATCATCACCAAAAGTAAGCAAGCTATCTCTATAATACTCATACTGTTTTTTTCTAGCTGTAAGCTCTGTTGTAAGCTCTGTTGTAAGCTCTGTTGTAAGCTCTGTGAACGTGTCTAATATACGCACAATTTCTTCTTGCACTTGTATGGGCGGTAGGGGGATTTTGATATGTAAAACTTCATTCATATTAGGGTGTTGTATTCCTGAACCACGATACGTTTTATCAATAAATGCACTATTGTTATACATACAATAATAAAGATATTTATTTATTAAAATACTAGTATCTGCAGATGTTGTAATTCTATTATCAGCAGTAACAAACTTGCCTTTATAATATTTCATCACTTCTTTTACTGGTCTTGATTTTCCCCAAGGTATTGTTATAACTTCGCCATCACATAAATTTCCACCCGCTGTTTCTTCATCCGTCCAAGCACTTCTTAAACCTGTTGCTAGAAGAAATACATTTCCATTTTCAACAGAAAGATCAAATAATTTAGCTGCAAGTACATATGGATAACTAATAACTTTAGGTTGCTTTTTTCGGTCAACACTATTAAAACGTTTATCCCAAATAGTTATTTCCCATAATTCTTTATACTCAACCCCATCAGGGCAATATTCCGCTATCAACTCACTTAATTTACTCATCGTCTCCACCTGCTTCGCCTTTGATTTCTTCTATTATAAATTTATCAAAAGCATTTTCAAAAAGTCTATCTTGTATAATCCTATATTTTTTAAATTCTGTTTCTGCGTGTTTTTTTGCGATTTCTGCCGATATTTTCCCTGCATGAGTTAAAATTTCACGTCTTGACAATTTCAAAAGACCATCAAATTGCTCAACCCAATCTTCCATAGTCATAGGGATATTACGTTCCGCCTGTGATTCGGCCAAATCTAAATAAGACGTTACAATCCGACTCATCGCCTGTAGCTCCTTTTCACTCAGATAATTTTTAGCAACTGTTACATCAAATTTCTGTATTTTTCCATCAGGTGCATCTTTCCAAGTCATCAGACCCATATTTTCTTTTTCTGCATCTGCTCTATCGTAGATCACTTCTGCCGCTGTTTGTCCATGAATTGCCCAGTGCAATTTATTTTGCACTTTTGAAAAAAATATTTTAGTCACATTTGAAGTGCTATCATAATCTAAACTTGTTGCATAAATATCCGTTATTTTCTGATAAAATTTTCTTTCTGAAATCCGTATTTCTCTAATTCTTTGTAACTGTTCTTCAAAATATTTTTTTGTTAAAATAGAACCACTATTTTTAAGACGCTCATCGTCCATAGCGTACGCTTTTATAGTATATTCTTCTATAATTGTATTTGCCCATTTCCTAAATTGGACAGCTCTTGGCGAATCCACTTTGTTGCCAACGGCTATTGTCGCTTTTAAATTATAATGTTTTGTATCATAAGTTTTATTATCTGAGGCAGTTATTCGAAATTTTCGAATAACTGAATTTTCTTCAATTTCACTATCTTCAAATATTTTTTTTAAATGATAATTTATGGTATTTGTTTTCACTTGGTATAGTTCAGCCATCATTTTTTGTGTAATCCATACATTTTCATCAGCGTAAATCGTTTCAACTCCACCATCACCAGTTGTTGATATAAAGGTCAAATACTCCGCCACTGAAGAACGTAATATCGTTTTTTTATTTTTCATATTCTCCCTACTTTCTATAGTTACATAATTTTCAGTTATTCGAATTTTTCGAATAACTGAAAATTATCCCTCAATCTCCGCAACGATTTTGTCAATCTCACTTCTTAGTATATCTATTTTTGCCACAGTCTCTTTGATTTCTGCATTCAATACCGTGATGTCGATGACTTCCCTCGTGTCCTTTGCCTCAACGTAGGAACTGACCGAAAGATTGTAATTTTCTTCGGCGATTTTGCTATTGTCCACTGTTTTCGCTACGTACTCCACATCTGCTTTGCTGTCAAACATTTCTAAAATTGTGTCGATGTGTGCCTCTGTCAAAACGTTGTTGTTCGTCTCTTTTTTGAAGAAATCTTCTCCACTAACATCTATAAATTGCGTCTTCGTTTCCGATTTGTGTTTCGACAATACCAAGATATTGACTGCTATGGATGTGCCAAAAAACAAGTTGGGTGCGAGTGAAATCACTGTTTCTATATAGTTGTTGTCCACAAGGTATTTTCTGATTTTTTGCTCCGCTCCACCACGGTAGAAAATCCCAGGGAAACACACAATCGCCGCACGGCCTTTGCTCGATAAATAACTCAAAGTATGCATGATGAACGCAAAATCGGCTTTCGATTTCGGAGCCAGTACAGATGCAGGTGCAAAACGCTCATCGTTGATTAATGTAGGGTCGTCACTGCCGATCCATTTGATGGAGTATGGCGGATTGGACACAATGGCATCGAACGGCTTTTCGTCAGAAAATTGTGGCTCTGTCAATGTGTTGCCGAGTGTGATGTTGAATTTATCATAATTTACGTTGTGCAAAAACATGTTCATACGTGCCAAGTTGTACGTTGTGTGGTTGATCTCTTGCCCGTAAAATCCATCTTCTATGATGTGTGCATCAAATTGCTTTTTCGCTTGCAATAGTAACGAACCCGAACCGGCTGCCGGATCATAAATTTTATTGATCTTGTCTTGTCCTCGCACGGCAAGCTGTGAAATCAATTTCGATACGCTTTGTGGTGTGAAAAATTCCCCACCAGATTTGCCGGCATTGGCTGCATAATTGGAAATCAAAAATTCATACGCATCGCCAAATAAATCGATTTGATTGTCTTCAAAATTACCAAAATCAAGCTCCGCAACACCTTTGATGACTGCCGATAATTGATTATTTTTGTCTGCCACTGTATTCCCCAAACGGTTGCTTGTTGTATCAAAATCTGCAAACAAACCTTTGATGTCGTTCTCTGAATCATATCCATTTGCAGAACCCTCAATGGCATCGAAAATTGTTTTCAAATCCGTGTTTAGACTTTCATTTTTGTTGGCATTTTTGGCAATATTAGAAAATAATTGACTCGGATATATGAAGTATCCTTTTGTTTTTATGGCATCGTCTTTGATTTCAGATGTGATGTTGCTGTCGTCATAATTGGCATAACTGAATTCTGGGTCGCCACCCTCAAGATAATTTGCAAAATTCTCACTAATGAAACGGTAGAATAATGTACCCAAAACGTATTGTTTGAAGTCCCAACCATCAATTGTACCTCTAACTTCATCTGCGATTTTCCAAATTTTAGCTTGCAACTCTGCTCTTTGTACTGTACTTGACATTTTGATTTCCTCCAATTGTAAGTGTTGACAACTTTTGTTATGTAATTTTTATTCATAATCCGTAGCTTTATATTGTTTATTGTAACATATTCCAGATATAAATTCTAGTGGAATTTCAAAGCCACGGGAGTTTGACATTTGTGTTAGCAAAATAACTTGTAACATGCATAAAAAACTCGATTTTATATCAAAGATTTCTACGACATTTAATATTGCAATTTATATTTATTATACAACTTACCTAAAATCATTGAAAAAAATTTTTTTATATGGTAAAATGAAAATAAAGACAGATGTGGACGGAGGTGATTTTTTGATCCAAGAAATAGAGGAATATAAAAATTTAACAATTGGTCATAATTTTATATTCAGCAAGGTAATGCGAAATAAAGAAACTTGCAAAGAGGTACTCTGTCGTCTATTGCCACATTTGGATATAGGTGACGTCGAAATTGTAGAGTACGAAAAAATCATAGACTTGAATTTGAAATCGAAGGCGGTACGTTTGGATATTTATTTAAATGATGGCACAACGATTTATAATTGCGAAATGCAAACTGCAAACAAAGACAATCTGCCAAAACGAAGTCGCTATTACCAAGCACATATCGATTTGGATTGCCTTGCAAAAGGCGAGGCGTACCACGATCTAAAAAAGTGTTTTGTGATATTTATTTGTCGGTTCGACTTATTTAAAAAAAATTTACCTGTGTATACGTTTGCGAACCTATGCCAAGAAGCTATGGATATCGATTTGAATGACGGCACAAAGAAAATATTTTTTAATACAACAAGCCATGAGCTGATACAAGATGAAAAAATGGCGGAATTTTTACGGTTTGTCAATAACGAAAGCAATAGTGAATTTCAAACAGAAGATTCATTTATCGAAAAATTAAGGACAGAAGTAGAAGATATCAAAGAAAATAAAGAATATGAGGTGGAGTATATGACTTTAAATGCAACTTTGAGCAATGAGAGGTTTTTGGGGATTCAAGAAGGCAAAATTGAAGGCAAAATTGAAGGCAAAATTGAAGGCAAAATTGAATTAAGTATTGAGATGGCGACAGAAATGACAAAAGACAATGAACCCATCGAAAAAATTATGAAGTATTGCAAGATGTCACGAAACGAAGTAGAAGAACTACAAAAAGAATTATTGGAAAAAATGTAATTCTCAACTGAAAATGTCAAAAACAAAACATTTGAGAGGCGAACTTATGATAGAGCAATTGAAAAAACTAATTGAACAAAGCGATAATATCGTATTTTTTGGCGGAGCTGGTGTCTCCACTGCAAGTGGAATCCCAGATTTTAGAAGTACCGATGGCTTATTTCATCAAAAATATAAATATCCACCAGAAACCATTCTTTCGAGCCAATTTTACCACAACCATACCGACGAATTTTACGAATTTTACCGTGACAAAATGTTATTTTTAGAGGCAGAGCCCAACGCTTGTCACAAAGCACTTGCAAAACTGGAGGAACAAGGAAAAGTCCGTGCCGTCATCACGCAAAATATCGACGGCTTGCACCAAAAAGCAGGCAGTGAAAATGTATTCGAGTTGCATGGTAGTGTTTTGAGAAATTACTGTTTGGACTGCCACAAATCATACCCTGTCGACAAAATCATCGAGGAAGAATTGCCAACTTGCGAGTGTTCTGGCATCATCAAACCTGACGTTGTGTTGTATGGCGAAGGGCTTGACAATGACACAATCGACGGTGCAATCAAGGCAATTAGCGAAGCCGATGTGCTAATTATTGGTGGCACATCTCTTGCGGTCTATCCCGCTGCATCATTTTTAAATTATTACCGTGGCGACAAACTCGTCGTCATCAATAAAAGTTCGCTCAGCGTGGAGGCTCATATCGTCATCAATGATTCGATTGCAACGGTTTTTGAAGAAATTGTCGTTTTATAAAATGTTTTCTTAGAAAACCACATCGACTAAAATAGAATCACTATTTCTAAAAATGGCTTGCATAGTATCGGTAAAGTGTTGTATGATATTCATATAAGAAAGATTAAAAAGCAAGGATCGGCAATTCTCAGCAACTTAACTTTTATCTGTCGTAATGATTTTAGTCTGTGGAATGCGACTCATAAAAGTTAAGTTGCTATAATATGGAATTGCCATATATAAAGGAGGAACTATGTTTTATTTGGGTTGTCACTTATCATCATCAAAAGGCTTTCTTGCCATGGGCAAAGAGGCCACGAAACTAGAAGCCAATGTATTCCAATTTTTTACGAGAAATCCACGAGGTTCTAGCATCAAACCGCTCAATCTTGACGACATCAAGGCATACGAAGTCTATGCAAAAGAAAACGGCTTAGGCCCAATACTTGCACACGCTCCGTACACAATGAATGCGTGTTCAGCAGATGCTGGCTTGCGTGAGCTTGCCAAAAATATGATGGCAGAAGATTTGTCTCGCATGGAGCATTTTTCAAATGTACAGTACAACTTCCACCCGGGAAGCCACGTCAAACAAGGCACAGAAGCAGGCATTGAAATGATCTCAAAAATGCTTTTGGAAATCCTTGCAGTGGAAGGCAAGACACCAATTTTACTAGAAACGATGGCAGGAAAAGGCAGTGAGGTCGGACGAACGTTCGATGAACTCAAAGAAATCATCGAGCGTTGCAACAACCATGAGCGACTCGGGGTGTGCATGGATACGTGCCATATATATGATGGCGGTTATGACATTGTTGCTGATTTGGACGGTGTTTTGGCAGAATTTGATCGAGTGGTCGGTCTCAATCGTCTAAAAGCAATTCATATGAACGATTCCAAAAATCCAATCAATAGCCACAAAGACCGCCACGAAAAAATCGGCGAAGGCAGTTTGGGCTTAGATGCCATCAAAAGAATCATCAATCACGAACATTTGCATGCATTGCCTTTTTATTTGGAAACACCAAACGAACTCGAGGGCTACAAAGAAGAAATTGCACTGCTAAAAACACTGCGTGAAGTGTAAGCAAATTAAATAACGCCCTACCCCTCAATCATGGCTAGGGCGAAGCAACTGCAAGTCACACTACACAAAATTTCAATACATTTCGGGGTGGCATAGTCCACCCCAAACCAACTCCAAAATTTACGCTGTCGTCACTTTCCCTTTTTCCAGAGAAACTTCTGGCATATTTTTTCTTTTCTTTTGACCAAAAACATAAAATATCAATTCCGATACCGATTCAACTGGCTCCACTTCAACTGCCAATTCTCGATATTTCTTTTTATGATTTTCCTTTGGTATATAGATTTCTTTCGCCCCGCCCAGTATCGCAGCTTCTATTTTTTCCTCCACTCCGCCGACAGGCAACACTTCTCCAGTTAGTGAAATTTCCCCCGTCAGTGCCATGGCACACGGCAATTCTTTCTGAAAATATGCCGAATACACCGCCAAAAACATCGCCACTCCAGCCGATGGCCCATCAATTGGAATTCCACCTGGAAAATTGATGTGTACATGATGTTCATTTTTTTGAAAACCAAATGTCTCCATCAGCGTGAGTACGATTTCTGCTGAGCTTTTTGCTGTACTTTTGCGTTTTGTATGGTGTCCTCTATTTTGAAATTCCTCTTCTTCGACAATTCCTGTGACGAGAAGTCCTGCCGATGCTGATGGTCGCACTGACGCTTCTACGACAAGCACAACTCCGAGATTGCCTTGCACTGCCAACCCATTGACCACACCAATCCCGCCAAACTGACTGACTGTTTGCATATGCTTTTTATGGTAGCGAAAAGAGTTGATGGCAAGTTCTAACTCCTTAAGGCCAAGCACCGCTTTTTGCTCGAGTCGTGCCAACGAAAACATCGACTGGATCAAGTTGACGGTATCCCTTCCACCGTGTGTGTACTCCGCTACTTTTTTGAATAAGTTTGACTCCGCAGGCAATTGCAACTGTTTTAGCGTATTGCTTGCGATGGTTTCGATTTCTTCTTGCTTCAAGTTGTCGAAAAATATTTCTGTGCAACGTGACCGCAACGCTTCTGGAATGTCCTCTGGTCGCTTCGTCGTCGCCCCAATCAAACGAAAATCAGACGGCACACCGTTTTGGAAAATTTCATGGATATATGGCGGTATGTTTTTGTTGCTTTTGCTGTAATATCCACTTTGGAAATACGCACGGCGGTCTTCTAAAATCTTCAATAATTTATTCATTTGTAAGGGGTGCAACTCTCCTATTTCATCAATGAATAGTATACCCCCATGTGCATCAGAAATGGCACCGAGTTTCGGGTTTGGCACACCTGCCGCTCCGTATGCCCCTGCCCCTTGGTAAATCGGATCGTGGACTGATCCCATCAAAGGATCCGTGATATTTCGTTCGTCGAATTGTAGTACCGTGGCATCGAGTTCTATGAATGGGGCTTCTCTTTGAAATGGACTTTCTGTTTTTTGTTTGGCTTCTTCTAAGATGAGCCTTGCAGCTGTCGTTTTTCCTACGCCTGGTGGACCATAAATTAAGATGTGTTGCGGATTTTCACCACACAATGCCCCTCGCAGTGCTTGTATGCCTTTTTCTTGTCCGATGATTTGATCGAGCGAAGTTGGTCGCAATTCTTCAGATAATGGCTTCGTCAGAGATACCGATTTCATACGATTGAGGCGGTCAAGCCCATTCATATTTTCCTCGAAACTAATTGGATTGCCTGTCTGTTTTTTGTCTTTTTTACAGCGGATCAAAAAGTAATATGCCCCGATTGTAAAAAATAAAATTTGTGTGATGTATAGTGCCGTTTGCATGTGTCATCTCTCCTTATTTTGTAGTATGAAGAATAGTATGGTCAAATCAAGAAAATTTATCCATATTTTTTCTTTCAAATAAAATGCAGAGAACTTATGCTGTGGGTTCGCATTCAAATTTATTTTCTCACACCGTATACAAGGAATCGTTTTTCTTTTCTAGTAAAACTTGCATTACAAGTCTTTTTGTGGCACATAAAATTCACTCACCGAACAAAAAATCATTTGCCTATTCACTTTTGATAGTTAATGACTACTGTTTAACATAAAAATGGTGTTATATCAATGTTTGCAAGCGTTTTTATTCAGTCTGTCTGCAAGCTTTTTTCCAGAAATTGATAAAAACCTTTGCAGGTAAAAATTTTTATAGTTACTAAAGTGAACGAAAAAGAAAGTTTTACTCGATTTTTTTCAAAGGTATTTTCGCAGAGTTTGAGACGGAGTCTCAAGGTTTTATCTCTTGATTTTAGAATCTTTTACTTAATCAGCAGGCACTAGTTACTCTTATCGTGAAGAACTCACCGTCCAAGATTTTCCCTCCAAAAAAAATGGCAACAGCGTAGCAAAGTGAGTTGACCTACCACCAAAAGCAAACCCTCCTTTTAGGAAACATCTCACAACCATTTACAAGGATTGACACTGAAATTTCAAATCCCATCAACGCATTGCATTGCAATGTCCATAGCTCTACGACTTTCCGAAAAAAATACACTATAATTTCACAATTATATCCTCAAAAATATAAAATTGTTAGAAAATAGTCAAATTGCTTTTTTTTAAATGTTTTGTAGTTTACTTATAAAATTCATTGTGTTATCATCTTAGTATCAGCAATCCCAACACCTTGAGATTTGGCTGATTCAATTTCACTTTACTTTATTATTTGTGAGTATATGAGGTGTAAAATACTATGAACATCAAAAGAATTTACGTAGAGAAGAAACCAGAATTCCTCTCGCAAGCAAACAGCCTACTGACGGATTTGCGTACCAATCTAAAAATTGATACACTCGAGCGAATACGAATCATCAATCGCTATGATGTAGAAGGGATTGACGACGCACTCTATGAGTCTGCGAAAAAAACAATCTTTTCCGAACCGAACGTTGACGACTGTTACGACGAAGAAGTATCGCTCGATACAGAGCATGTACTGGCTGTGGAATTTTTACCAGGACAGTATGATTCACGAGCAAATTTTGCTGCTGAATGTGCCCAGCTCATTTCCAAAGGCGATAAGCCTACCATAAAAACCGCAATTCTCTACCTTTTTTACGGAAATCTTTCCGTCCAATCCTTTGAAAAAATTAAGAAATACATCATCAATCCTGTTGAGTCTCAAGAGGCTACTCTTTTAAAACCAAAAACTTTTTCTAGCGAAGAAATTTCCGTCCTTGACGTTGAAATTATTTCAAATTTCATACAACTTTCAAAAGACGGTTTGGAAAAATTCCGTCAGGAACAAGGGTTTGCAATGACGTTGAATGACCTCTTTTGCATACAGGACTATTTCAAAAATACAGAAAACAGAAATCCAACAATTACTGAGTTGAAAGTCATTGATACATACTGGTCAGACCATTGCCGTCACACCACTTTCATGACAAAACTTGAAAATATAGAAATCAAAGAATCGTACATTCAAGAAGCGTTCGTCGAATATCTCTCTACTAGAAAAGACTTGTTCATCAAAAAAGACATCTGTCTCATGGACATTGCCACAATCGGAACGAAGTACCTCAAAAATTTAGGACTCCTGACTGATTTAGATGAATCTGATGAAATCAATGCGTGTAGCATTAAAATCAAAGTGGATATTGACAGCAAAGAAGAAGAATACGTCTTGATGTTCAAAAATGAAACGCACAATCACCCAACGGAAATTGAACCATTTGGTGGGGCAGCTACTTGTTTGGGCGGAGCGATTAGAGACCCACTTTCAGGTAGAAGCTACGTTTACCAAGCCATGCGTGTGACAGGGGCAGCCGACCCAAGAGAGGCAATCGAAGACACTTTGGCGGGCAAATTGCCACAAAGAGTCATCACGAAAAAAGCGTGCCAAGGCTACAGTTCTTACGGCAATCAAATCGGTTTGGCAACGGGTGGTGTATATGAAATTTACCACGACGGCTACAAGGCAAAACGTATGGAAGTCGGAGCCGTCATTGGCACTGCACCATTTGAAAATATCGTAAGACAACAACCAAAAGCCGGCGATGTGATTTTGCTTTTGGGTGGCAGAACGGGTCGAGATGGCATCGGCGGAGCAACTGGCTCCTCCAAAGAACAAACTGAACAAAGTGTGACAAAAAGTTTTTCCGAAGTACAAAAAGGAAATCCTGTCACTGAAAGAAAAATCCAACGACTTTTCAGAAATAAAGATGTGACCACACTCATCAAAAAGTGCAACGATTTCGGTGCGGGTGGTGTGTGTGTTGCTGTCGGAGAACTTGCTGATAGCTTAGACATTGATCTCGATAAAGTAACGAAAAAATACGAGGGCTTGGACGGTACGGAGCTTGCAATTTCTGAATCTCAAGAACGTATGGCAGTCGTTGTCGCAAAAGAAAATATTGCAAAATTCCAAGAGCTTTGTGCCGTGGAAAATTTAGAAGTCGTTCCTGTGGCAACTGTTACGGACTCTGGTCGCCTGATTATGAAATGGCGAGGCAAAGACATTTTCTCTGTGGAACGTGCTTTCTTAGATACGAACGGAGCGAAAAGCCAAACGAACGTAACGAGTGCGAAAGTCTCAACTGATTTCTTCCAAGAAAAATCGTATGCATACAAAAACGACAAACAAGCCTTGAAAGATACCCTTTCCGACATCAATGTATGTTCTCAAAAAGGGTTGTCCGAAAATTTCGATAGTACGATTGGCGGAAATACCGTACTCATGCCATTTGGTGGCAAAAATATGATTACCGAACCCGATGGTATGGTGGCGAAAATCCCTGTACTGACAGGCGAAACCTCCACTTGCTCCATTATGACTTATGGATACAATCCAGTCCTTACAAAATCATCGACATTCCATGGCGGTGTGTATGCGATTGTGGAATCTGTGGCAAAAGTCGTGGCACTCGGTGGCGACTACAAAACAATTCGTTTGTCTTTACAAGAATATTTCGAGCGTATGACAGACGCAGAATCGTGGGGCAAACCCTTCAACGCTCTACTCGGTGCGTTCCATGCACAAAAACATTTGAAAATCCCTGCAATTGGCGGAAAAGATAGTATGTCTGGCACCTTCAAAGAATTGAAAGTACCTGAAACAATCATCTCATTTGCAGTGACGACAGAACGAGTTTCTACTATTATAAGTCCTGAACTCAAAAGCAAAAAATCGCATATCATTTTAGTCGATTTCTTGCGAGATGAAAATGCAATGCCAAACTTTGACGATTTAAATAAACAATATACAACACTACATACGCTGATGACGGAGCAAAAAATCGCCTCGGCAAAAGCAATTACAACTGGCGGAATCCTTGCTACTTTGACAAAAATGGCACTCGGAAATTCCATCGGTCTGAAAATCGAAACAGACAAAAACTTGATTCAACCAACCATCGGTGCAATTTTAGTTGAAGTTGAAGATTTATCTGTTTTGCAAAATATCGATTTGCGTTATGAAGTGGTCGCTACGACAAACGAATCGAGCGAGCTCACATTGACTGATGGCGAATCAGTTTCACTCGATGAGTGTATGGCGATTTACACAAAACCACTCGAGGGCGTATTCCCAAGCAAAAAAGATGGTGTCGGTGCAGTCCAATCGATTGCCCATACAAGCGGAATGTTGCTGAAAAAATCAACGAAAATTGTGAAACCAAAAGTATTTTTGCCAGTATTTCCAGGGACAAACTGCGAATACGATACTGCAAAAGCGTTTGCCGTTGCCAATGCAAGCCCAGACACTTTTATTTTCAGAAACTTAACGAATAGCGATATCGAGCAATCCATCGCTCATATGGTGAAACAAATCAAGGAAAGCCAAATCATCGCTTTGAGTGGTGGATTCTCCGCTGGAGATGAGCCTGACGGTTCAGCAAAATTCATTGCTTCTGTATTCCGCAATGCAGAAATTCAAGAAGCCGTTCATGATTTACTCTACAAAAGAGATGGCTTGATGATCGGAATTTGTAATGGCTTCCAAGCATTGATTAAGCTTGGGCTATTGCCAAAAGGTGAGATTTGCGAAATCACAGAAGACATGCCAACGTTGACTTATAACGATATTTCTCGTCATATTTCTTGTATCGTCGATACGAAAATTTGCTCTAATTTGAGTCCATGGTTACAAGAATGTCAAGTGGGCGACGTGCATAAAGTGGCGATGAGTCACGGCGAAGGCAAATTCGTAGCCAATGAAGCCACACTCAACGAGTTGATCAAAAATGGACAAGTGGCAACACAATACGTTGATTTTTCAGGACAACCAACCATGCTTGGGGAGTACAATCCAAATGGCTCCACTTGTGCCATTGAGGGAATTACGAGCAAAGACGGTAGAATCCTTGGGAAAATGGGTCACTCCGAAAGGGTTGGTTCAGGACTTTATAAAAACATTACGGGGAATACGAACCAAAACATCTTTGTTTCTGGTGTGAAGTACTTCTTGTAAGAGAAAGACATTGAGTCAATATTTAGTATTTATAAAATATTCACATTAACATAAAAAGAAAACGAAAAACGGAGGAATACAAAATGAAAGTTGCTATTGTTATGGGTTCAAAATCAGATTATCCAATCGTAGAGGAAACAGAAAAAATCTTAGACAAATTCGGTATCAAATATGACACGAGAGTCATCTCCGCTCATAGAACACCTGAAATTGCATTCGATTTCGCAAAAAATGCATACAAAAATGGCTACGGTGTCATTATTGGTGTGGCTGGAAAAGCGGCTCACCTTGCAGGTGTGTTGGCAGGGATTTCTATTTTGCCAGTCATTGGCTTGCCAATCAAATCGAGCAATATGGACGGGCTTGACAGCTTACTATCGACTGTGCAAATGCCTCCTGGTGTGCCTGTGGCGACAGTTGCCATCAATGGTGCAGTGAACGCTGGTATTTTGGCAACACAAATTTTGGCTGTGAAACACGATGACTTGAAAGTAAAATTGCTTGATTACAAAGAAGAAATGAAACGTTCAGTCATTCAACAAGATAGCGAAGTACAAAAGTAAAATCGAATTACGACAATGCGTATTATTCCTTAATCCAATATTGTCAACAATATAAAATTTATAAACACTTAGGCGAACAAAGATAAAGTTTTACTCCATTTTTTTCAAAAAATGGCAGGTGTGGACAGCGTCCACGACCTTTATCTTTCAACCAAAAATCTATATACCCAAAGGAGCATACCATGAAAAAATTAGAACAACTCTACGAAGGAAAAGCAAAAAAAGTATTCAAAACTGACGACGAAAAAGCAGTCATTATCGAATACAAAGACGATGCAACGGCATTCAATGGCGAGAAAAAAGGCACAATCATGGGCAAAGGTGTCATCAACAATGTAATGAGTGCGAAAATGTTTGAACTTCTCGAAAAAGAAGGCATCGAAACACACCACATCAAATTGCTCTCTGATCGTGAATCTTGCGTGAAAAGTGTAGAAATCATTCCACTTGAAGTCATTGTCAGAAATATCGCTGCTGGCTCATTTACAAAACGTCTTGGTATCGAAGAAGGTACTGTCCTAAAACGTCCTTTGTTTGAAATTTGCCTAAAAGACGATGCGTTGGGCGATCCATTCATCACTGAAGATATCGCTGATATTTTAGGTCTCGGTACGTACGAACAAATCGCAGAAATCAAAGAAAAAGCAATGAAAGTCAATGCGTTTTTATCCGACTTCCTACTCAAAAGAAATATCAAATTGGTCGACTATAAATTAGAATTTGGTATGTATGAAGGTCGTATTGTATTGGCTGATGAAATTTCACCTGATACTTGCCGATTCTGGGACAAAGACACCAATAAAAAACTCGACAAAGACCGTTTCAGAAGTGACTTGGGCAACGTAGAAGAAGCGTATGAAGAAATCATGAAAAGACTTGGTGGAGAGGCGTAAATTATGTTTGATAAATTGAATGAAGAATGTGGCGTTTTCGGTATTTACTCAAATACTGGCGATTACGATGTTTCAAGATATATTTATTACGGATTGATTGCTTTGCAACATAGAGGGCAAGAAAGTGCAGGGATTGCCACTTATAATGAGGGCAATATTTCTTACTATAAAGAAATGGGCTTGGCTCGTGAAGTATTCCAAGAAGAAACGATTTTCAAAATGCTCGGCGGCAATATCGGTCTCGGTCACGTCCGTTACTCAACGACTGGCGACAGCTTCCGCTACAATGCCCAACCGCTCGTTTCCAACTACAAAGGCGGCTCAATTGCATTGGCTCATAACGGCAATTTAGTGAATGCCCTTGAAATCCGCAATCAATTAAAAGATACTGGATCGACGTTCCAAACGACAATCGACAGCGAAGTCATCGCCAAAATTATCGCAAAAGAATACCCCGAAAAAGGCTTCAAAGATGCAATCATTTCCGCTGCAAAAAAAATTCAAGGGTCATTTTCCTTGGGCATTATCTGCGAGGGCAAACTCATTGGTCTGCGTGATCCCCACGGTTTGCGACCTTTGGCAATCGGCAGATTCAAAGATGGGTACGTACTTTCTTCTGAAACTTGTGCGTTTAATGTGATTGGTGCGGAACTCATTCGTGACGTCCGCCCAGGTGAGCTTGTCATTATCGACGAAAACGGCATTGACTCTGTGATGTATGATACGACTGTACAAGCAGCACCCTGCTCATTTGAATACGTCTATTTTTCGAGACCAGATAGCATTCTTGACGACATCAGCGTCTACAGCACTCGCATTCGTCTTGGGAAAATTCTAGCAAAAAATGATGCCGATAAAGTCAAAGGCGACGTCGTGATGGCTGTCCCTGATAGCGGTACTGTGGCAGCAATTGGATATGCTGAAGAATCGGGGATTCCTTTCCGTGAGGGCTTGCTCAAAAATAAATATTTGGGCAGAACGTTCATCGCCCCTACACAACAAGAAAGAGAATTGCTCGTCAGCTTAAAATTATCTGTTCTTGCAGAAAATATCCGTGACAAAAAAGTCATTCTCGTTGACGATTCTGTCGTACGTGGCACGACAAGTAGCTTGATTATCAAACTACTTCGCCAAGCAGGAGCCGCAGAAGTCCATCTTCGGATTTCTAGTCCGCCTGTGCAATACCCTTGTTATTTTGGGATTGATACACCCGATCGAGAAAACTTATTGGGGGCAAAATATACTGTCGCAGAAATGAATGACATCATCGGTTCCGATACACTAGAATTTATCAGCTCTGACAATTTGGCGGAAGCCATCGGCAAAGATGAGCTTTGCAGAGCGTGTTTCAACGGGGTATACCCTTTGACGGTAGACCATGACAATATGAAAAAATTAGCATTAGAGGAGTGAAAAAAATGTTGACGTATAAAGATTCAGGTGTGGATACACATGAGGGGCAAAGAGCCGTTTCCTTATTCAAAGAACACGTAAAAAAAACGTATAACGAAAATGTTTTGACTGATTTGGGGTCTTTTGGCGGATTGTTTCGCTTAGGCAAAATGAATATGAACGACCCTGTTCTCGTTTCTGGAACTGACGGTGTAGGTACAAAACTAAAATTTGCTTTTTTGATGGACAAGCATGATACTGTCGGGCAAGATCTCGTGGCAATGTGTGTCAACGATATTTTGTGCCAAGGTGCAAACCCATTATTTTTCTTAGATTATATGGCAACTGGCAAATTGAATGCCGAAAAAGCAAGCGATATCGTTTCGGGCATTGCCAATGCTTGTGTCGAGTCGAATATGGCTTTGATTGGTGGCGAAACAGCTGAAATGCCTGATTTCTACCAAGAAGGCGAATACGACTTGGCTGGTTTTGCTGTCGGTGTGGTCGACCGTGAAAAAATCATTGATGGTAGCAAAGTTGCTGTCGGTGACAAAATCATTGGCATCGCTTCGAGTGGTGTGCATAGCAACGGCTATTCACTCGTTAGAAAAGTATTCCTCGAAAAAATGAATTATACGCACGATACGTACATTGAAGCATTTTCAAAAACACTCGGTGAAGAACTTCTGACACCAACGAAATTATATGTAAAACCTGTTTTGGAAGTGCTTGATCATGTAGCAGTCAATGGTATGGTACATATTACAGGTGGCGGTTTTTACGAAAACGTGCCACGTATTTTGAGCGAAGAACTCAGTGCAAAATTCGATAAAAGTGCAATCACAATTCCACCGATTTTCCAAGAAATCCAAAAACTCGGGGAAATTGCAGAAACAGAAATGTTTTCTAGTTTCAACATGGGGATCGGTTTCATGATGGTTGTGAACGAAAAAGACACAGCGAAAACTTTGGAAATTCTAGCCCGTCACGGCGAACAAGCCAGCGTCATTGGTGAAATCGTTTCTGGCAAAAAGGGTGTGGAAATATGCTAAAAAAAGTAGCTGTGTTCGTTTCAGGTGGCGGAAGCAACTTGCAATCACTACTCGACACCACGCAAAATACGTACCAAGTCAGCCTCGTCATTTCTGATAAAGCAGATGCTTTCGGACTACAGCGAGCAGAACAACACGGCATCAAAAATCTGCATATCGGGAAAACGAATTATCAAAATGCGACTGAACGAACAGAAAAAACGTTACAACTACTCAAAGAACATGACATCGACTTCATCGTTTTGGCGGGCTATTTGGCAATCATACCGCCTGAAATGATACAAGAATATCCACAGAAAATGTTAAACATTCACCCTTCCTTGATTCCGAGTTTTTGCGGGATGGGATTTTATGGTCATCACGTGCATGATGCCGTATTGAAAGCTGGTGTCAAAGTCAGTGGTGCAACGGTGCATTTCGTTGATGAAGGTGTGGATACTGGAAAAATCATTATGCAAAAAGCAGTCGATATTTCAGATTTAACGACAGCTGATGAAATTGCGAAAGCAGTGCTTGCAGTTGAGCATGAGATTTTGCCAAAAGCGTTGTTGTCGATTTGTGAGAGTAAGATATAAAACAAATATAATTCAAAATATCACGTTGTGTATATAATTCAGTTGCGATACACTTGTTGAGTTGAGTCGGGCGACCACAGGTCGCCCCTACGAACAGCAAATCAAGATGTAGGGGCGACCTGTGGTCGCCCGCTTGCAATTTCTATACCTTGTTTAGACCAACTATTAGACAAAAGGAGATTAAAATGAGAGCATTAATCAGTGTTTCAAATAAAGATGGCATCGTGCCTTTTGCCAATGCCTTAGAAAAATTAAATGTAGAAATCATTTCTACAGGCGGTAGTGCAAAGCGTTTGCAAGACAGCGGAATCAAAGTCAAACAAATCGAAGAAATCACGAAATTCCCAGAATGTTTGGATGGACGTGTGAAAACGCTACACCCAAATATTTTCGCCGGCATTCTCGCTATGCGTGACAACGCAAACCATATGTCCACTTTGGAGCAATTCGATATTTCTACAGTCGATATCGTTGTGGTGAACCTCTATCCTTTTAGAGAAACCATCGCCAAACCAGACGTGAAGTTTGAAGAAGCCATCGAAAATATCGATATCGGTGGTCCATCTATGCTCCGTGCGGCAGCAAAAAATTATAAAGACGTCGCAGTCATTACCGACCCAGCAGATTACCAAGTAGTCATCAAAGAACTCGAAGCAACTGGATCCATTTCTGCGGAAACAAAATACAGACTTGCCGTGAAAGTATTCAATGAAACCGCAGCATACGATGCGTTGATTTGCAACTACTTGACAAAACGCTTGGACGAAAAAGACTTCCCAGAAAAATTGACTTTGACTTACGAAAAACAACAAGATATGCGTTACGGTGAAAATCCACATCAAAATGCTTGTTTCTACAAAGACGTTTTGAGTGTCGCGGATGGTGTGACTTCTGGGGAACAACTCCACGGAAAAGAACTTTCTTACAATAACATCAACGATATGAATGGTGCAATTAATTTAGTCAAAGAATTTGGCGAAACACCAGTCGTTGTTGCAGTGAAACATAGCTCGCCTTGTGGTGTGGGTACGGATATGGATTTGTACGGTGCGTACAGAAAAGCCTATACTTGTGACCCTGTTTCCATCTTCGGTGGCATCGTGGCGACGAATCAAGTCGTAGACGAAAAAACAGCTAATAAAATGAACGAGATTTTCCTTGAAGTCATCGTAGCAAAAGATTTTTCACAAGGAGCATTGGACGTTTTGACACAAAAAGCCAACCTAAGATTGGTCAAATTGGCAAATATCAGCACTCCTTTGACAGCTGAATATATGACGAAAAAAGTCTCAGGTGGATTGCTCCTACAAGAAATGGACACCTCACCAATTACCGATGATTTCAAAGTGGTGACTTCCAGAATCCCAACGAAAGCAGAAATTGAAGATATGTTATTTGCCATGAGAGTTTGCAAACATACAGCCTCGAATGCCATTGTATTTGCAAAAAATGCTGGCACACTTTCCATCGGTGGCGGACAAGTGAGCCGAGTTTGGTCTGTGGAAAATTGCGTGAACCACGCTGACGAAAAAGAAGTCCACGGTGCAATTATGGCATCAGATGCGTTCTTCCCATTTAGAGATGGTGTCGATTTGGCGATCAAAGCGGGCATTACAGCGATCATTCAACCGGGTGGTTCTGTGCGTGACCAAGAAGTCATTGACGCTTGCAATGAAAATGGTGTGGCGATGGTGTTTACGAACCAAAGACATTTCAAACATTAAGGAACCGCTGATTCAACACACCCTAACACGAAAGGAAATGCATATGAAAATATTAATTGTTGGTGCAGGTGGACGTGAACACGCCATCGCTGATACAGTATCAAAAAGCAAACACGTCGACGAAGTTTTTATTTGCCCGTCAAATACAGGCATCAATGCGACAGCCGTCCACATTCCTGTCACAGAAATTCACCAGTTGGCGGACTTTGTACAAGAAAATAAAATTGATATGACCATCGTTGGCCCCGAAGTGCCTTTGGTTTTGGGGATTGCAGATTTATTTGAAGCAAAAGGGCTGAAAATCATCGGTGTCAATCAAGCTTGTGCGGAATTTGAGGGTAGTAAAAATTTTACGAAAGAATTTTTGATGAAGTACAATATCCCGACTGCACAATACGTGAAACATACTGATTTTGCAAAAGCAGTGGATGATATCGGCATTTACGGCTTCCCGATGGTCATCAAAGCCGATGGACTAGCGGCGGGTAAGGGTGTCATTATCGCTGAAACTGAAGCGGAAGCCAAGACTGCCCTCGACGATATCATGGTGAAAAAAGTCTTTGGCGATACCCCTGTTGTGATTGAAGAATTTTTAACTGGTACAGAAGCGTCTATCATCTGTTTTGTGGATGGCAAAACGATTGTGCCACTCGAAACAGCCCAAGATTACAAAAAAGTATTCAATGATGACAAAGGCCCAAATACAGGCGGAATGGGTTCATATTCCCCGAGTTTTGTCATTGATGAAACACTACAAAAAACGATTTACGACACGATTTTGCAACCGACAATGGACGGTTTCATCAGCGAAAATTTAGATTATAAAGGCATTCTATTCGTTGGAATTATGATTGACGATACGGAACTTCGTGTGCCAAAAGTATTGGAATTTAATGTGCGTTTTGGCGACCCTGAAACACAACCGATTTTATCCAGACTCGAAACGGATCTCGTTGATATCTTCCAAGCCATCATTGATGGGAATCTTGCAAATACACCGATTGCGTGGTCGGATGAAAGTGCAGTTTGCGTGGTATTGACTTCTGGTGGATATCCAGATCAGTATCCTACAAAATTGCCAATTACAATTGAAGTAGACGATCGAGTGACGGTGTACCATGCAGGGACAACGATGGTCGATGGACAATTGGTGACGAATGGCGGTCGTGTGCTGAATGTGTTGGCGAAGCATAAAGATATTGAAGTGGCAAGAGCTATGGTGTATGAAAATGTGGATAAAATCCATTTTGAGAAGAAGCAGTTTAGAACGGATATCGCTGTGCGAAAATGAGTTATGCCAAATGACAACGGACTCTTGAATGAAGTGCCACAGGGAGAAATTACTAGAAAACGCTCACTGTAGGGGCGACCTGTGGTCGCCCGCATAAGCAATTCATAAAATAGCAGAAAATAAAAATCTATCACAAAAGGGTGGTAAAATAAGGCTTTGCTCTTCCAAAACGGGCGACCACAGGTCGCCCCTACGTCTGCTCCGAACCAATGCAACAGCAATACCTGTATTTCCCCCCCTCTCCCCTCTCACCCACAAAAGAAAGGAACAATTATGTTATCAAGATACTCGAAAGAAGAAATGCGTGCAATATGGACAGAAGAAAATAAATTCAATGCGTGGCTTAAAGTCGAAATCTTGGCTTGCGAAGCCTGGTCAGAACTCGGCGAAATCCCGAAAGACGACGTCAAAAAATTATGGGACAACGCCGCTTTTGACATCGATCGCATCTACGAAATAGAACAAGAAACACACCATGATGTCGTGGCATTCACCCGTGCAGTTTCCGAAACTCTCGGCGACGAAAAAAAATGGGTACACTACGGTCTCACATCAACTGATGTTGTGGATACGGCATACGGCTATTTGTACCAACAAGCCAATGCAATTTTACTCAAAGATATCGAAGAATTTATCGCTGTATTAAAAGCAAAAGCCCTCAAATACAAAGATACAGTTTGCATCGGTCGTACACACGGTATCCACGCTGAAATCACAAGTTTCGGCTTGAAAATGGCCCTTTGGTACGAAGAAATGCAACGCAATTTGGAACGTTTCCAAAAAGCAATGGCGATGGTCGAAACCGGCAAAATCTCTGGTGCCGTTGGCACGTTCGCCAATACGCCACCTTTTGTACAAGACTACGTATGCGAAAAACTCGGCATCAATAGCAGCAAAATCTCAACACAAACTTTGCAACGTGATCGCCACGCTGAATACTTTTCTGTACTCGCTTTGATCGGTACTTCTATCGAAAAAATGGCAACTGAAATTCGCCATTTGCAAAGAACAGAAGTCCGTGAAGCAGAAGAATTTTTCAGAAAAGGCCAAAAAGGCTCTTCCGCAATGCCACACAAAAGAAATCCAATCGGCTCGGAAAATATGGCAGGCTGTGCAAGAGTCCTTCGTGGCTATATGATGACTGCCTTCGAGGACGTTTCCTTGTGGCACGAGCGAGATATTTCTCACTCCGCAGCAGAGCGAATTATCGCCCCCGATGCGACGATGCTCCTTGATTATATGCTCAGTCGATTCACAAAAATTGTGGATAACTTGATGGTATACCCAGAGAATATGTTGGCAAATATCGATAAAACATTCGGTGTCATTTACTCTCAAAGATTTATGCTCAAAATGATCGAAAAAGGATCTTCCAGAGAAAAAGCATACGATATCGTACAGCCAAATGCCATGAAAGCTTGGGAAGAAAAAATTTCTTTCAGAGAGTTGATGGAATCCAATAGAGACGTGACGGGTATGCTCAGTCCTGATGAAATTGAGGATTGTTTCGACCCACGTCATCACATTAAAAATGTAGACGAAATTTTCAAAAGAGTTGGGATTTTAGACTAATGTGATCGCAACGAAACAATAATTTCAAACACAAAAATGGATGGGTGCAATTACAACCCATCCATTTTTTATATTAAATTCTTGATTTATTTCTTTTTATTTAGACCCAATTGTACGTTTTTTATACATATTTCCACGTTTTGCATCTATAAATTCATCAATCAAACCAACCAATGCATTGATTTCAGGTTTACTCAATTGCTCATCCGCACCGAGTTCTTGTCCTTTTATGTACGTTTCATCACCAATGATAGATGAGAAGATAATTACAGGAATTTCTTTTAGGATTTCATCACTTTTTACAAGTTTTGTCAAACGGTGACCATCCATTTTTGGCATCTCAATATCTGTAATGATGATATCGATTTTATCAACCACATTATTTGGATCTTCACGTTTTAGGTCATACAAATACTCCCACGCTTCTTGTCCATTATCGAATTTCAAAATTTTAACAAATCCTGCTGAACGCAAGTATTCCAAAATCATTTTTGATAACAAAATCGAATCTTCCACCACCATAACAACGGCATCACTTTTGTTACGTTCGCCAAGTTTATCGATATCTGCCATTTGAATCCCTGTTGTTGGAGAAACTTCTGCAACAATTTTTTCAAAGTCAAGGATTGTAATCAAGTCGCCACCAATTTGGGCAATCCCTGTTGCAACACCTTCCGCTTCATCATTGATGGTTTTGTCTGGTTTTTGGATGTCATTCCAAGACAAACGCACGATGCCTTCGACACTACTTACACGAAATGCAATGTTCATACGGTTGAAGTTTGTTACAATGAAAATGTCTTTATCAGCTTTTTCAACGTCAGGCCCCAAAAGGTATTCAGGCAAATTGATTACTGTAATGATTGTATCACGAGGTTTGTAAATTCCCTCCACGACATCATGCGTCAAAGGTACAGCCGTAACAGCTGCCGACATCATAATCTCTCTTACTTTGGCAACGTTAATGCCATAAAGGTTATTATAGATTTTAAATTCCATAATTTCCATTTCATTGGTTCCTGATTCAAGTAATATTTCACTACGTTTTGCTGTATTCATTGATATCCCCCTTAATTCCGCTCTTAAAACAGATTATTATAAAATTAATTATCATCTATATCCGCCATTAAAATATTGCATTTTATAGAATAATTGTGTACATTTAGTATACCATACAATCTTGTAGCCGTCTATAGTTATATAAAAAAAAGATGAAATGTGTAAAATTTAATATTTATTTCTCTTAATTTTAATATTTATGTAATAATACAACTATCTTCTTCTTCATTTAAGTTCAGCTTAGAGAATCAATTCTGGTCTGCCAAAAGATCTAATTTTTACTTCGCCCGTTGCTGCATCTATCAGCATAGTACGTGCATAATTTGAACCTGTTGATTCTTTTACGATTTTCAAACCTTCTTTACGCAATACTCTTTTTACGCTTTCTGTATTTCTATCACCAATATTGCCCACCGAACTGCCCGCTGCCACTTCGAACATTTTTGCTCCGCCTGCAATTTTTACAACAATGCGATCCCTTCTTGCTCCAAACACTTCCATTTTCTTGATTGTTGCATGAATACCTGTATCAGCAAATTTATAAATATTGTCTGCATTATGACCTTTCGCCTCTGGTAACATGATATGAATCAAAGCCGCTAAGCGAATTACAGGGTCATAAAGAGTAATGCCTATACAAGAACCGAGTGCATACGTTATCAACACACCTTGCTGTCGTACGAATTTCATGTCTCCAATCCCAATTACTGCTTGATTACTCATGACTAGTTACCCCTAATCTTTTTAATAAGAAATTAAGTGATTGAATCTCTGGCAACATGATAAGCGTACTAGAAAGGGATTCTTCATTATAAATGAATTTCCCTCCAACCATCATAATTTTATCCGTCACATAGCCGTATTCAATCATCGGTACAGACATAATGCCACCGAGCATATTGACAGCAATGGAAGGAACAGAAAGGGTAATGGAAACATTGCCAAGTTGGGATATTGCATTGGTGTAAGAAGCGATAATGATATTTGCAATTTCAGTTGCGGCAGATGTACTCATCTCATCGATTTCTCTATAACTATGAATGATTGGCATTCCAAACTTTTCTAAAATCAGTTGGATCAAGCTCAAATCCATAAGGTATAACATGGTACCACTGACTTCTCCAGACATATGCACCAAAACAGCAGCAATGACTTTTTCTGCTCCGCCTAGAGTTTCAATTGCTTGGTCGTATCCTAAAATATTTACTTCTGGAAGACTCATTGAAATTTTTGAACCGAGGGTGCTAGAAAGTGCAGTCGCCGCATGCCCTGTGCCGATATTTCCAATTTCACGAAACACATCAATTGCAATACCGCTCATTTCATCGTAATCTTTGTAGTCCATACTCTCCCACCTCTTATCTTAACGTATTGAACATATTTTGAATTTCATCCGACGTTTGTACCATTTTCAAAGCGTATTGGTATGTTCTTTGTGCTTCAATGACTTTTGTCATTTCTTCAGCAAGATTCATATTAGAACCTTCAAGTACACCATTTAAAACAGTTCCCTGTATCATTTGCGGTTGTTCATCATCGATCGAGGTGAAAAACGTACCTTCATCAGTAAGGAGACGATCTTTTCTATCAAATTGGAAAATGCCCGGCTGTGTCATTATCGCTTCTTCATTGAATACATCAAGAAAAATCGGTTGGTTGTCTTCGCCGATGATAAAATCTGCATCACTCGTCCCTAGATACATCGTACCATCTGGCATCGTACACGGCATAAAATTCCCGCTGATGGTGTATTTTCTTTCGCCTGTTGCAACGTCCTCAACGCAGAAAAAACCTTCATCTTTAATACAGAAATCGTACAAACCGCCCGTTTCATCGTATCCACCTTTGCTGAACAAAATATTCGTTTTGTCAACTTTTGCCCCACTCCCTCGCAGGAGGTCCGTTTCTTCATCTGCTGGCAAGTGAATATTTTTATATACAAGGTCAGAGAACACTGTATTTAACGATTTGAATCCGACTGTATTTGAATTTGCAATGTTGTTTGAAACGATGTCTAATTTCCCTTGTTGGCTTTGTGCCCCAACAGAGGCTGTGTAAAATGACATATCCATGGGTTTACCCTCCTAAGATTCTTATACTCTACCGATTTCAGTTGCTGCCTTACTTTCTAGTGTATCATATATTTTCAAGACTTGTGAGGCACTCTGAATCAAACGTTGTCCCTCCATCATTGCTGTAAGTTGTTCTGCTGGATCGACGTTTGAATATTCTGTCGCTTTCCAAATGACATCGACATTGACATCTTGTATCGGTTCATCAGGTGATTGGAAAAATCCTTCACCCACCTTAACGATTGCATCGTAATCAGGAAAATCTACAATGGCAAGTTCATCAATCAAAACACCATTTTCATCTAAGATTTGCCCCATACGGTTGATTTGGAAACGATCGTTTGGCACAGTGATTGGTCCATTTTGTCCCATTACAGGGCCACCGCCCAAAAGATGCATACCACCGTCGCCATCGATTGAGAACGAACCATTTCTCGTATAGATATTGCCTTCTTCTGTTTGGATTGTAAAAAATCCATCGCCTAGGAGTGCAACGTCTGTAAATATACCAGTTTCATCAATATTGCCTTGGCTATAATCAATGGTATTGATGCCCAGTACAACGATTCCTCCAGCTTCTGCCAAATCATCATATGCACCGAGTGAATTGTTTGCCGTCACTCGTACGAGTTCATTGCCAAAAGTCGTCGAGACCATTTCATCTGCTTTGAATCCAGATGTACCCATATTTGCAAAGTTATTTGCGATTACATCCATTCCTCTATTTTCTGTTAGCATACTTGATGTGAGTGTATAAAATCCTCTAAACATATGTATTCTCCTTTTCTAATCACAATATCTAACTATATCTATAATTGCAATCCTATCGAATTAAATTTCTTTTTCATTTTATTTTTTTCATTTTATTCCACTTTTTTCGTCGAGTCCTTCTCGGATATATTTTATAATATTCGGGACGAAGTACGGGAAATAGATGTTCCATAAATTTGACTTCAGTTATTCAGGACTCCCAAGCCTAGCTCTTAATTTCTTCATTGCGTTTGCATGAATTTGGAAAATCCTTGGCTCACTGACACCCAATACTTGTGCGATTTCTCGCATGCTCAACTCCTCATTGTATTTCAAGGAAACGACGAGTTGTTCATTTTCTCTTAGCGTTCCAATTGCTTCTTTGAGTTCACTTTCACGCTCCATCGTATCAAGGTGATATTCAGGTAGCGTTTCCAAATCTGGATTTACAATTTGACTATTGACTTTCCCCTCATAACTATCTTCTAGCATGCTTTCAAAGGAAACGACACTCATCAAATTGATTTTCGATAACATCTCTTCGTATTTCGCCAAAGGCATATTCAGATGGTTTGCAATTTCTTGATCGGTAGGCATTCTACCGAGGTTCGTATACAAAAAATTCATCGCTTCATTGATGTCTTTATTGCCCTTTCTGACACTACGAGAAACCCAATCGTATTTTCTTACGATATCAATGACCAATCCTCGAATGCGTTTTGAAATATAGCTTTCAAATTTAATATTTTTTGTGACATCAAATTTGTCAATGGCATTCATGATAACGATTGCACCCTCATTGACTATATCGTCAATTTGTGCAAAATCATTATATACGCCACGCATATGCACGGCAACGTTTCTTACAATGTGCATATAACGCAGCACCAATTCTTGTTTCATTTCAGGAGTGGGAAGTGCCTTGTATTCAAGAAATAGTTCATGATCTGTTTTGTCTGCAAATTTTGGATCTAATTCCATTTAAGAAACCCTCCTCCTGAATATTTTTTGGTGCATTTATAACTTTGCAAAAGTAATACTATTATTATAACACACTTACTTCGTAATTACAATATTTCCGATGGCTTGAATTTGCACATTGTTTCCGATTTCGTTAAATGATAATACGAATACGTTCGGATAAAATTGCTCAATCAATCTATGGAAATAAATACGAATGACGTGACTCGTAATAATAACTGGTTTTGCTGATAATTCGTGGAATTTTTTCAAATTATCACCCAACTGCATCAACACACTTTGGAGCAAGTCTGGACTAAGCGACAAGTAAATACCTTGGTCGCTCTTCGTCATACTCGCAATGATTGCACGCTCCACTTCTGCATCGAGGTTAATGACTTTCATTTGGCCGCCTTCACAGAATTTTCTTGTGATCGTACGTTTGAGTGCCACACGAATATTTTCAGTAATCGCATCCAAATCTCTTGTCGAGGCAAAGGAATCGATTAACGTTTCTAAAATTGTAACCATGTCTTTGATTGGGATGCCTTCTTTTAGCAAGTTGCAAAGTATTTTTTGAAATGTACCATACCCCACCAAATCAGGAAATGCCTCTGCCACCAATTCAGGGGCAATTGCTTTTACATTTTCAATCAAACTCATGACTTCAGGTCGAGATAACAATTCATGTGCATGGGTAGAAATGACTTCTGACATATGCGTCAACATAACCGACAATGGGTCGATGACTGTATAGCCATAAATTTCTGCCAATTCTTTATTTTCTGGTAAAATCCATTTACTTGGAATCCCGTATGCTGGCTCTATGGTGTCAATCCCTTCGACTTCCCCACCAGATGTATCAGAAGGTTCAAGTGCCAAATAATAATCGACTAGAATTTCACCACTGGCAACGACTTCGCCACGGATTTTTATTGTATATTCATTCGTGTTGAGCGACACACTGTCTCGCAAACGAATCGAGGGAATTACCACCCCCATATCTTGGGCGTATTGCCGCCTAAAAATAACAATACGATTGATGAGTTTCCCACCACTGACTTCGTCCACAAGCGGAATCAAGCTGTAGCCAAATTCCATCTCAATTGGCTCTACATTAATCAAAGAATATACATTATTAATGTCTTTGTAGTAGTCTTCTTCAGACTGCATTTCTTCTTTTTCAGCTTCAATATCTAGCTTTTCCGAAATCGCAGTCCCTTCGCCTACTACTCGCATTTTTTGCCTACTCACAATTCCAAGAGCCAGCATAGCTGACGCTGTAATCAAAAGTGCCGCCTTTGGTGTACCAGGTACAAAACCCATAATTGCAAGAATGACACCACCTGCCAAAATTGAATGCGGTTGTGCCATGAATTGTTTCGTAAAATCCATGTTCAAACTGCCTTCTGACACAGCACGAGTGACAATCATACCTGTTGAAGTTGAAATCAAAAGTGCTGGTATCTGAGACACCAAACCATCACCAATTGTGGCAATGGAATAGACTTGCAACACTTCAGAAAATTCCATATCTCCCTGTACTGCACCAATGACAATCCCCGCCACAAAGTTGATTACTGTAATGATAATCGACATAATGGCATCGCCTTTTACAATCTTTGTTGCACCATCCATAGAACCATAAAAATCAGCTTCTTTTTGTATTTTATATCTTCGTTCTTTTGCTTCTTCTTCTGTACACAAGCCAGAGTTCAAATCGGCATCAATTGCCATTTGTTTCCCAGGCATCGCATCGAGTGTAAATCTTGCAGCAACTTCAGCGACACGCTCTGCCCCTTTGGAAATTACAATGAATTGCACCATTACGATAATGATGAAAATCAAAGTACCAACAACGACATTCCCTTGTAGTACAAAGGTACCAAATGCCTCAATAACAGCACCGGCATTTCCTTCTTCCGTCAAAATCAATCGAGTGGAAGAAATATTAAGCCCCAAACGAAAGAGTGTCGTAATGAGTAGCAAAGAGGGAAATATCGAAAATTCCAAAGACTCTTCTATGCTCATAGAAATGAGTAACATAATCAAGGCAACAGCAATATTGATGATAAATAAAACATCAAGTACAAATGGATTCAGCGGAACAATAATCAATAGGACAATGCCTACTACGAATAATGAAATTGAGTTTTTAAGTATACTATTCATATGCACCCACCGTTACACCCATTTAGCCAAATAAAATTTTATTGAACTAATTTTTTTATTTAAAGAAGTTTTTTGTTTTTCAATTTATATACGTAAACCAAAATTTCAGCGACTGTGCCATAAAATTCCGGAGAAATTTCTCTGTCTAAATCAGATGTGGCATATAATGCACGAGCGAGCGGTACATTTTCCATAACGACAACCCCTGCTTCTTCCGCCACTTTTATAATTCTAAGTGCCATTTCATCTTGCCCTTTTGCAACTACAACAGGTGCCCGACTCGAATCGGCATCGTATTTCAAAGCAACAGCGAAATGCGTCGGATTTCTGACAACAACATCGGCATCTGGTACGGATTGCATCATTCTTTGCATTGCCATTTGTCGTTGCAATTGCTTGATTTTTCCTTTGACTTTCGGATCCCCTTCCATATTTTTGTGTTCATCTTTGATTTCTTGTTTTGACATTTTCATTTTGCGTTCATATTCCCATTTTTGAAAAGCATAATCGGCAATGGAAATGACCAAAAAAGCAATTACAATACGAAATACCAAAGCGATCACTTTGCTTAGGATAACAGTAGCAGAAATGGTAATGTCCCAGTCCAATGCTTTTATATATTGTCCAGACAAATCCGATAAAAAAGTCAACATAATCGCCAAAAGTATCAAGATCTTAATGAAATTTTTCAATAAGTCAAATAAGCTTTTGAACGAAAATAATTTCTTAATCCCTTCAATGGGATTCATTCGATTGAATTTCGGTTTCAACGAATCCCAAACGATAATCAGCCCCGTTTGTGCAATACTTGCTATAATTCCCATCAACATTGCCATAATAGCCAACGGACCTATGACAATTACAATCGTCCGCAGTGCATCTACTGTCAACGTTGTAAAATCAGCTTCTGTGAATTCAGAATTAGTTCCTGCAATATAAAATATACGATGAATAAAGCCATATACTTCTTGCACCATTGTTGGGAAATACAGTTGCAAAAAACCAAATATACCAATCATAGATACCACTGTGATGATATCTTTACTGGTGAGCAAATTCCCTTTCTTTCGCTCGTCCTTTCGCTTCTTCGGGGTGGCCTTCTCGGTTTTGGAATCTGCCGCCACGATTTGCTCCCTCCTTTTTTACTGTTTCAATTATAAGAGTTCCAACATATTTTCTGTATTTTCTAACATTAAATATAGCAATTCTTGTAAAAACACACCAACTGGTGATAAGAAAGTAAGAATCAGCAATAATCCCAAAAGAACACGCCATTGAATGTCAATTGCAAAAATATTAATTTGCGGTATGGTTTTCATGAGTAACCCCATACCCATCGAACTTGTAAACGACATCCCCACAAAAGGCAATGCCAATTTTGTACCAAGCTCTATACAAATATAGAATAATTCCATGATGCCCACTGCAATATCTTGGGTGAATCTCGCCTCGCCATATGGCAAAACTTCATAAGAAGTCAAAAGCATTTCAATTAAAACAATATGGAGATTTAAGATAAAAAAGAATATCATGTATATTGTATTGAAAATTGTACCTGATAGCGAGATGGAAGTATTCGTTTGCGGATCAAAGACCTTCGCCATTGACAACCCCATTTGCATATCTATGACATCCCCCGCCCATACAATGACCAACGAGAATAAACTCACAATAAAACCCAATGCAAGACCAATCGCAAGTTCTTTTAACATTGCCGTAAGATAATCTAAAAATCCAACGAACTCAATATTTACAGGTTCTTGCGTTGTAAATATAATGATTGTCAGCGTCAATATCAAACCCGCCTTGACCATGTTTGTCACATTTTCACGACTGAAAATTGGATTGAATAATATAAACCCTGACATTCTCATCGTCACAATAGCAAAAAAGGTGATGTTTTCATAATATCCTACGACGTTAATTTCCTCACCCCCACTGCTTTGCTTTATAAAACTTTTCTTTCTTGTTGGAACTGTTGCGTTCTCCTACTTATCTTGCAATGATATCGAAAATACGATACGTATAATCTGTCATCGTTGCAGCCATCCATGAACCCGATATAATACAAATTGCTGTAATACAGGCAACTTTTGGTACAAAAGTTAAGGTTTGTTCATGAATTTGCGTTGCAGCTTGGATAATTGATACAGTTACCCCAACTGCCATACTGAGAAGTAAAAGTGGGCCACCTAATTTGATTGCCACCATCACTCCCGAGTACATAATATCCATAATTTCACCTTGGCTCATTTCAAATCACCTCGAATAATTTATTCTACTTTCAGTCTAATTTTCAATTTACATCGCCACATACGTTAGAGATATACTTCCTCATTCATAGCACTAACCGAACCGAAAGCTTGATATGAGTGCCGAAAACAACAGATGCCAACCATCTACCGTTACAAATAGCAACAATTTGAATGGTAAAGAAATCATCGACGGTGGCAACATCATCATACCCATCGACATTAATGTACAAGCTACAATAATATCAATCAACAAAAACGGCATAAACACCAAAAACCCAATCAAAAATGCCCTCGCAAGTTCACTTGTGATAAACGATGGTACAATTACCGTGAGTGGCAAATCCAACACATCTTCTACCGGCTCGCCTTGGGAAAAATCCATAAACATAGTCAGTGTATCCATTTCTGTATTTTGGAGCATAAACTCCTTCATGGGGACGACCGCATTTTCTAAGGCTTGTTCTTGCGTAATTACCTCATTTTTATATGGCGTATATGCTTCGTCATTGATTCTATCTATCGTTGGTGTCATAATATAAAATGACAAAAACAACGCCATCCCTGTTACAATCATATTGGGTGGTACTTGTTGAATCCCCATTGCATTTCGCAAAAAAGAAACGACAATTACAATTCTTGTAAAAGAAGACCCCATAACCACAATTGAAGGAATTAATGAGAGCAATGTCAGCATAAATAAAATTTCTAAAGTCTCAATACCTTCTCCATTGATATTTACGAATGCTTCTTCCATAAATTAACTCCTTATTTATTTTTTTTTTGCTTTCGCAATCACGTCCATAAAAGACGCTTTGAAGTCCACTTTTTTTTCCATATCCAGATTTGATAAATCAGGCAAAGAATCAAACTCTTTTAGAAGTTGTATCCCACCATCACTCACACCTAACATATAAAATTTTTCAGATACTTCAATGATAATCACGGAACGTTCTTGAGAAATTGGCAAAACATCTACCATTTTCATATGTTTTGAAATTCCACGTCCCATCGTTTTGACACCCACATACCGAGTAAATAGAAAACTCAAATACAGTATGATGCCAACAATGACCAACATAGAAATCGTAGTTACTATTGGTGAAAAACTGCCCAACGTAGAACACTCCTGTCTTTTTCAATTTGAAACATTTTTTTGCTACACAAAAAAGCCTTTTGTTTTGACCTATTAGCCCAAAACTGCAGCAACTGTTTTCAAAATTCTTTCAGGTTTGAAAGGTTTTACAATAAAGTCTTTTGCCCCTGATTTGATTGCTTCAATAACCATTGCTTCTTGACCCATCGCAGAACACATAACGATATTTGCTGCTGGAGCCATTGCTTTGATTTCTTTCAACGCTTCCAACCCGTCTTTATTAGGCATTGTGATATCCATAATTGTCAAGTCAGGTTGGATTTCAGACCATTTTGTTACTGCGTCAGCACCATCAACTGCTTCAAAAAGCTCTGTATATCCATTTTTTGATAGTGTGTCTTTAATCATCATTCTCATAAAAGCCGCATCATCTACTAATAAAATTTTTGCCATTTTACCTCGTACCTCCTAGGTTGTCTACACATTTATACATTATATTGCCTTACATTGTATACATCTTATTCTTGCTTATATCTTTTTATGACTTCCGTCACACGTACACCAAAACAATCATCTACTACCACGACATCGCCTTTTGCAATTTGATGTCCATTGGCATAAATATCAACTTGCTCCCCTGCCAACTTATCAAGGATAATCAAAGAACCTTCATTATACGCAAGAATTTCTTTTACGTGTTTTTTGGTTCTACCGATTTCCACTGATACGTCCAAAGGAACGTCCATAATTAAGCCAATACTTTCTTTATTTTCATTATCCAATTCCTCAAAACCAGCCGGTCTTACATTGACCATCAATGGGTCTCTTTGCATCATCGGCTGTTGCATCATCGGTTGTTGCATCATTGGTTGCTGCATCATCGGTTGCTGCATCATTGGTTGTTGCATCATTGGCTGTTGCATCATTGGTTGTTGCATCATTTGCTGTTGCATCATCGGGTCTTGCATCATCGGCTGTTGTACTGGTGCCGGAGCTGGAGCAGGAGCTGGTGCTGGGTCAGCACCCAAACCGCCTGCCAACATCTTTTCGATGTCTTCTTGACTCATCATGCCACCGCCACCCGATGGTTCTGGTGCTGGTGCCGGTGCTGGGTCAGCACCCATACCTCCTGCCAACATCTTTTCGATGTCTTCTTGACTCATCATGCCACCACTCGATGGTTCTGGTGCTGGTGGTGCTGGTTCCTCCTCTTCCGCTTCAGGTGGTTCAAACATTCCTGAACCTGTCAACAATTTTCTAGCAAATTCAACCGATATTACATTTAAAAACTCACTTTTTACTGAATCTTGAATTTCTAAAGTAAACCGAACAACTACCATTTCTTGATCGGGCAATAAGTATTTTTCACTAAATTGATCGACCGTTGATATTTCATACGTAATCGGTGTTGAAATATCGACTACTTCATTTATAATTTCAGATAGTGCCGTTGCCGAGGCCCCCATCATCTGGTTCATGACCTCGCAGACCGCACTCATTGTCAATTCGTCCAATTCAAATTCTTCATCTGAATACGTAGTACCCATCAATATTTCAACAATGACTTTAACGTCTTCTCGTTTTAAGAGCATGACATTTTTTCCGCTTAAGCCTTTGACGTACGTAATTTCGACACCAACTGCCGGCTCCATATATTGAAAATCGAATTTTTCTCTTGTTGCCATTTCGACAATAGGTACTGTAATATCTACACGTTTATCTAACATGTTAGAAACTGCTGTAGCCGATGAACCAAGACTGATATTGAGCATTTCTCCAATTGCATCTATCTCTAAAGAGCTAAAAGTATTTGACTCCATTTCTTCTGTTCTCCTCCTTTACAGTATAATATCGTTCTTAATATTGCTATTGACTTTAATGGCAATATTTTTTTTCTGTACGCCCAATTTGCCTTTGAACCATGGTGTTTCATCTACATATACATCAACTTCCGTTTCCTTAGAAACATTCAAGTTGAGAATATCACCTACTTGTAAATCATAAATATCCCTTAAATACGCAGTTCCTTCACCAAGTCTAGCAATGACGTCTAAGGTAGAGTCTTTAATGGTTTCAAAAATTTGTTGCGGTGTATTATCTTTGTCATTAAGCCCTTTTCCACTGACAATCTTTTTGCTCTTTTCAATCGTCGAGAATATTTTTGAAAGCAATGTTGCAGGAATACAAATGTTTGTCTTCCCTGTGATTCCATCATCTAATTTGATTTCCATAATTACAATTACAACGATTTCATCTACCCCAATTTCTTGCAAAACCCCATGCGGAGTGTCAATCCCTACCAATTCAAACTCGATATCGAGATAATTGGCCCAACCTTCTTTCATTGTCTTTACGAAATGCACATAAAAATTTCTACACACAGACAGTTCCATATCTGTATAAGAATATGAATAATCCACATCGACAAAATCTTCGCCTGTACCCCCAAGCATCCGATCTATTAGACTAAGAATCAAAGGTTTTGAAGTATTCATAACGATAGGACTCATTTCAAATTTATCTTTGAACTGTGGTTCTACCTTAAATACCGCATCGTTGTCGTAAATGGCATTGTTGAATTCGTAATACCGTTCTTCTTCGACACCAATAATTGTAATCTCGCTTGATACACGAAACAAACTATTGATTCTCGATGTCAAAACTCTTGAATACGTCTCGTAAGAAGTTTTTATCATATTCAATTTGTCTTTTGTAAATTTCTTAGGACTGTAAAAATCATACAACGGATGCTGATTTTGTTCCTTACTCTCCGTCTCAATAGATTCTGATTCTGAGCCATCTCCGCCAAGATTCGCAAGTAACGCGTCAATCTGACTTTGACTCAATGCCTCTGCCATTTACAATCCCCCCTTTCTCATACAGACTTTTCACACATTTGACCCCTTTACTTACCACTTCTTTGATTTATTCTTAATAATCTACAATAACGTCATATACATCTAAGTAATACTCATTGAGTTGCGATGTAATGTCATTATGTTCTGTAATGATAATTTCTACACGTCTATTTTTTGCACGGTCTTCTGCAGTATCAAAAGAACTAATCGGTCGATACTGCCCGAAGCCTGTAGAAATTAATTTGTAAGGCTCTATGTTGCTATTTGTTTGTAAATACGTTGCCACTTCTGCGGCTCGATCTGATGACAAGAAACGATCTGTCCTCGGGTCATTTGGCACATTCGGCTCTGCTTGCGAAGTATGTCCCAAAATCTGGACTTCTTTAATATACGCATTGGCTTCTCCCAAAACAATCCCCAAGAAATCAAGCATCTCCTCACCCTCAGGGCGTAAGTCGTATTCATTTCCGGCAAAAAATATACTGTTTAAGAAAGTAATGAAAGTAAAACCCTCACCTTGTGTGACCTCTACTTCTTCTTGCAAATCATTTTCTTCCACATATTCTTTGATTGCTTCGTAGAGCATATCCATTACATCAATTTCCATGGATTCCTCTGTTTCTTCGCCCTCAACGCCACCGGCCATCGTATCTGCCTCGCCATCTTCGTCCATTTGGGTCATAACGACTTGTGTTTCTTTCGTCGCCGGATTGACACTTCGGACAATCATTTCCCATTTTACCTCATCCATTGAGGACATCGCATAAAGCAAAACGAAGAAACATAAGAGCAAGGTAACCATGTCACCATACGTTGCAAGCCAACCAGCACCGCCACCTTCGTCTTTCTTTTTCTTTTTAGCCATAGCGACTCACAACCTTCAATTGTTTTTCCATTATTCTTCGCCACCGCCTTTTTTATCTGCATTTTTCATGTGATTTGGCAAGAATGCAATTAATTTTTCTTTCAAGAATTTCGGATTTTCACCCTCTTGAATGGCGAGAACGCCTTCTATAATAATTTGCTTACAAAGCAACTCATCATCATTTTTCAAACTCAACTTATTTGCCATTGGCAAGAACATCAGATTGGCCATTACTGAACCATAGAATGTCGTAATCATGGCAACCCCCATGTCCCCCGTAAGGTTCCCAGGACCTGCTGTAAGGTCAAGACCCATAAGCATGTTGATTAGACCAATCAGTGTACCAATCATACCAAGACCCGGTGCAAACTCACCAGCTTTGGAATAAAGAGCAATCGCTGCTGCATGTCGGTCAGCTGTATTTTCGAGGTCAGTATCTAAAAATTCTTTTACTTTTTCAGGAGCCGTCGCATCGACTATGAGCATAAGGCCTGTTTGCATAAAAGGGTCTTCCATGTCATTTGCTTTTTCTTCTAATGCAAGCAAACCATTTTTACGTGCCATAACCGCCATTTCTTCCAATTGGTCTATGTAGTACATTGGCTCGAACGGACTCTTTAGAAACATAATTTTCATATGTTTTGGCACTTGTTTCAAAACCTCAAGAGGAAATGCAATGATAATTGCAGCCATCGTACCAAATGCAACAATCAGCAAACTACCAGGATCAATAAAGTTCCCAACACGAGCTATACCGATACCGCTGACTAGCAAAACGATTGCCAATACATTCCCTACAATACTTGTAATATCCATAATTTTCCTCCAAAATTACTCCGACCGATTGCCTAAAGTACAATTTCATATTATGTCCTACATCTATCATAATATATAATACTGCATTTGTAAATATATTTTCTTAAAGAATTTTATTTCTTTATTTATTTTCAATTTTACATTTCCAAAAAATTTCAAAAAGCGTACATATCCTACGGTATTGTTTATAAATAAACAAACTTTACCGTGTTATTGTACAAAAAAATACATATAATTTTTATTTTTTTATACAATTCCTATATTAATTTCGATTCATTTTCAATTGTATTCTATTCTTTAAATTTCTTTTCTTTTAAGATTTCTATGTTACATTTTCATTACAAATTAAGAATCTTCCTCCATTTTGTCCATTATTGGTCGCATTGCAATCTCTTTTGCATACCCTTGAATGGAAGAATAAAAAGCAATGACCTTTTCGACAATTTCCTCCGGTGTTTCTTTCACAATAAAAAACGTTTTGTTTTGCAATACTACTTTCGATTCTGGAATCGTTTGAATTGCTTCGATATGTGCACAGTTCACAACGAACTTCACATTGTTTAATTGAGTCAATTGAATCATAACCCCACCTCATTCCACTGATTCTTTATAAAAATCATTATTTTTTAAATACAGAGTTTCACACCAAACCTTTGAAGTGGCACAAACCATCCACCGTACAATTGTTTTTTAGAGAAAATAATTAACCGCTTCTTTTTACACCACCAAAAAGTTTGTGCAAAACTCTGTAAAATATGTTTTGACTATTGTCTAGTCAATTTTTTTATCGTTTGAGATTGACAAGTTCTTGCAACATTTCATCCGATACCGTAATCATTTTTGCACAAGCTTGGAACCCTCTTTGTGTTGTAATCATATTTGAGAATTCTTTTGACAAGTCTACGTTTGAAGATTCCAAGCCGTAGTTGATCAACGTACCAGTTGAGTTAAAACCTGCCGCTTGCGGACGAGCAACACCCGAGTTTCCGCCCACTGTGTAGTAAGGGCCTGAAGTTTGGGTCAAACCAGTTGGATTTTGTACCGCAGCGATTGCAAGCAGACCAATTTGCACCAATTCGCCATTTTCATCGTTAATTAACACTTTGCCAGCGTTATCAATCGTAAGGTTTGAACAAACGATACGTTCTGCAGTGTATACCGACCCTTCATAAGGCTCATTTGCAGGCAAACGAATCGGTTGCATTACCGCTGAAAAACCACTGAGAAGATCGAATTCTTCACCATCAGCGTAACCGCCAAGTGCTTGGCCATACACAACATTCCCTTGGCCGTCGCAAAGGAATCCATCGCTATCGAAAGCGAAATCCCCTACACGAGTGAGGTACACTGTCGACATGAATGCTTCCATGTCACCAGTTGTTGTCCCTGATGCTCCGTCATCGTCTGTTTTGTCGCCGATTTCTAGTCCACCATTGACATCACCAGAAGATGGATCCCAGTTTACCAAGAAATCAAGGTCATAGTAAAATTCGCCGTCAGGGGCATCCTCATCCATAGTTGGTTTTGGACCTACGATGAAGAATCCGTCCCCATCAATCATGACGTCTGAACCGTATACAGATGGTGTATAGATACCATTTGAATGTTGTAAATCGATCGTTCCGATTTGTGAACCGTAACCCATTTGTGCCGCATTGGTACCCCCAATTACAGCAGTCCCTGCACTTGAGCTTGCAGTTGTTTGGTAAAGGGAAGACTTGAATTGTGCATTCCCCGCTTTGAATCCGAGTGTATTAACGTTGGCAATGTTATTACCAACAACGTCCATACCAGCTTGGTGTGTACCCAAACCTGAAATACCTGAATACATAGATCTTAACATTTTTATTTTCCTCCTATTTAAATACGTATTATCGAATATAAGTGTTTTACTTATTTTGTCAATATTGTACTTGAAAGAATTTGACTGTCGTGCTTGTTGAGTGTTTACTTCTGAAACAACTCACGCTTCCTAACGGTCCAGCGTTACATTTTAATTTGTCATCAAATCAAAACTGCACTATCAATATTTGTAAATACATTTTCTTTCAATTCTTCTTTTGTAATTGCAGTCACAATCACGTTATTTGGAACATTTACGATGAAAGCTCCTTGCTCCGCTATCATTACTGTGTCTCTTGCACCTTTCATTCGGACTTTGTCCATCGCTTCATTGAGCGAGAACATAAGCTCAGTTGACATTTCCATGCCTCTTTGCTCCATACGAGTCGTTGCATGTTTGGAAATTGAGAGTTCCCCTTGTGACGTTTTCGCTTGTTGCTCTGCCAACTTTTGATTCATCATCGATTCAAAGTTGAGCTGTCTTGGATCAAGCGTTTTTGTCGTTTGGTTACTTCCATTCATGGTTTTTTGAGCCACGTTGTTTGTTGGTTGATAGCTTTGATTGAGTCCATTCAAATCTATATGTTTCATTTCTATCACCTTTTTCTAGTTCGTTCCATCATTGTTGGGGTTTGATTTCGTTGGTCGTTCACTTCATTAAGCTTCATCAGTCGGCGGAATTTCTGTCACACCACTATCTTCTGTGCTTTCGCCATCGTTGTTTTCATCTGGATCATCAGTTGAATTGCCACCTGTTGTACCTTCTGAACCATCGAGTGTATCGTCTGTCACATTGCCTGTGCCTTCTACAGCCCCTGAATTTTCTTCTTCAAATACATCTTCAAATTCAGTATCGTCGACATCTCCGCTCGTTGTACCTTCTGAACCATCGAGTGTATCATCTGTATCTGTACCAGTCGTGCCTTCTGAACCATCGAGTGTTGTATCGCTATCTGTACCAGTGCCTGTTGTACCCTCTGAACCATCAAGTTCAGTATCTCCTTCAGTACCAGTTGTACCTTCTGAACCATCGAGTTCAGCATCAGGATCCACACCATCGACAGTGCCATCATCTTCGCCCTCGGTATCGGTTTCAGTATCCGCTTCAGGAAGTCGACCAATCGCCATAATTTGAGAAAGCGTATACGCTGTGCCATCAATAAAGATAACTTGCGTGCCTTCTAATACCCCTGTTGCAGTGACTTCGCCAACAATCTCTTCGACATTTCCCGCCGCATCGACAACACCAACTGTCACTTCTTTTCCTACCATAGAAGCAGCGTATTGCGTAATGCTTGTCGTTGTCATAACATCAATGGCATCAATGATTGCCATTTGCATCATTTGGTCCATAAATTGATTCGTATCATACGTATCGTCCATCGTTTGGTTTTGGATTTGTACCGCCATTAATTGATAAAAATCTTCTGTAGTTAAAGTATTGCTTCCTGTCGCCAAATTCCCAATCAGATCACCTGTATATGTAGGTTTGTCTGCAGACGTTGACGTATACGTTGATATCGAGCTTACATCTAACATATCTGACATATTTTTTACCACCTTTCTTTTTCTTTAATTTCTTAAAATCACTTCTTAGATTGCCACTTCATCGACAATTCCAAGTCTCATTTTTTCTAAGAAACTAGCATTTTCTTGTTCTTCTTCTTCATTTCTTGCTTGTTGCTGTTGTTGATTGCCACCACGAGACCCTTCATGATCGAATTGATTTTGTTGATCTTGGTCTGCTTTGTTGGCATCTTGATAGATTTCAACTTTTGCTTGTGTGTTCAAATTTGCCTCTACGAGTCTTGCCAAACCATCTGTGTGGTTAGAAAGTAAATTCGTAGTCGTTTTCGAGCTACACATCATGTCGATTGAAACCGACCCATCGGCAACTTTCAAAATTTCGATATCAATTTTTCCAAGCCCCTCTGGATTGAGTGTGACAGCGATTCTGTCCACACCAGCTTGCTCTTTGGCAACGACTTGCTTCCCTAATTGGTCTGCTAATTGTTGCCACGATTCACTTAGTCTTGTGTCACCGACTTTGATTTGCACGACTTCTTTGCCATCAACGACTTTCGTAGTCACAGCTTCTTCTACTGTTTCTGTGCCTTTGATTAAGCTGACATCAAGCGTTTCTTCTTCAGAATCACCTGTAGACGTTGCTTCTGCCTCTTTCATTTCTTTTGGAAGAGCAGTTTCTTCTGCTTCTGTCTCAGTTTTTGGTGCCACAACTTCTGCTTCCGCTTCAGCAAGAACAGGTTTTTGTTCCACTTGTTGTTCTCCAAGCAGTGCATTTTGAAACGCCTTTGCTTGATTGAGATCGAGTACTTGAACCGTTGATTCAGGTGCTTCTTCTACCATTTCAGTTTGTACCAAAGCCACATCTTCCACCACTTCAGAAATTGCACTCGTCAAAGTTTCGACAAGGACTTCTGGAGCCTCTGCTGTCAAATCGACAATCATGTTTTGTAACGTACTTGCGATTGCTGCTTGGGCAACTTCATCAGGGACTGTTTCCTCTTTTGCAGAGTCTTTGCCACCTTCAGTTTCTTTTGTCGCTTCTTTTTTGTCAGCACCCTCTGTTTTCTTATCCGCTTTTTTGTCTGCACCATCATCCTTTTTCACTTCATTTGACTTGTCAGTCGCATTTTTGTTGTCAGAACTAGTATCTTTTGTAGACGTAGTTGACGTAGATGCAGTTGAAGTTGTAGAAGACGATGAACTTGTCATCAAAGACGCAAAATCAGAAGTACTGCCCATCGTATTTGCCACGCTCATTTGCGTTGCCAAAGCCGATGCCAGTTGTGTTGCTGTTGAAAGAGTTCCTACTTGCATTTTTCCACCTCCTTTTCTTTATTAAATTTTTGTTTTTAGCAATATTTTTTTATCGATTCCCAATACTTACAAACATTTTTCAAATAAAAACGAATAAAAATCGTAAATAACGGCACTCTAAATAATACTACTTGTAGCATAGTACCACAAAATCATCTGCATTTCAATAAGTATATAAAGGTTGTCTTTTCGACAGAATTCTCCAAAAATTAATGTCAATTAGCGAGTTGTAAGAATATATCGAAAATATCGCAATATTATTTATATAAACACTACATTTTGTACGAATAAAAATTATTTCCGTAGTCATATTGAACAAGATATCTCCTATGCTATAGTATATTTTCTACATTATGCAATCAAGAAGTAAAGGTGCAATTTTTTGCATGGGTAATTTTATTCCTTCCACAAACAATTTTGTCCTACGAGTTTCTTCCTATAATAATAGCGACATATTTCTCAAGAAATCGCCAATGGCAAAGAAAAAGAAACAATGCCCAAATCCACATCGCCAATCGTTTTTTCTGGAAAGAAGAAATTGACGTTCTCATCTTCATCAATATAGAAATCAATTTTCGTTTTCAAAATCTCAAAACGATTCATTGCCGTCGCATTGATTACTTTTTTCTTATCGTTTGCAATGATATTTTCAAGTGCCAATCGATGCAGTGTATATAGGTCTGTTGCCGACGCTCCCAAAAAGAGTTGGTGTGCCTCGATTTTTTCGTACGTACTCAAATCAAGTGTAATGCCAGACCACTCTTTTTCACCACTCGACACTTCGTTATGCTTTCCCTGGAATAAAAACGAAGCGTATGCCCCATCACTAAACATTTTTTCAAATTTCCCAGTGACGACAATCGGCAAGAAATTTGTATTTTCTTCTTCTGTATCTTCTTCTACAACTTCCTCATCAGACACCCCGTGCTGTGCGTTATAGTTTTCTAATGCCTCTGCTCTATACTCTGCAAAAAAATCTTTGGCTACCGTTTCCGCTTCCGCTACCAAAGCCGTTTTGATTGATGGCAAATACCCGATTGTACTATTCAAATCAATGATGATTTCAAGAATGACCTCTCCTTGCTCAAACATCTTCGCATGGAAAATATCGTTTGACATCGTATGCGTCGTATTTGTACCAAGAGAACTCGTCGGCATTGCTTCTTGGCTCACTATGGATACTGTATACGTATCGCCGTCCCAAGATACCTCACAACCAAGCGATTCACTGACAGCACGCAGTGGCACAAGCGTTCTACCATCAATAATCTTTGGAAGGACAGGCATGGTGTATACCAATTCCCCATCTAAGTACAATTCATCATTTCCGATATGCAAAACGACTTCCTTATTTTGAGCAGTATGAGCCATAATTTTTTGCGTTTCTTCTTCCCATATCACTTCGCAAGAGAGCGATTCAAAAATCCCACGCATAGGCACTAGCACACTGCCATTTTCAATGATTGGCAAGACATCGAAAATCACGAGTTCTTCATTTATAAATACTTCTACGTCTGGCCTTGTTGTAAAACCTGTCGTAAAAACCATGGCAATGCTTAAGGCAAGCAAAGCCCCATATTTTTTTTTCATTCATAAACCCCATTTCTATAGACCTTTTCATGTAATTGAAATTATACATCATTATACACTTTTTTTTGACAAACTTCAATAACTATTTGGATTTCATTTGAAGAAGTTAAACAAAAAAGCCACTACAGACTCTGATTGGTGTGTAATGGCTTTTATAGTACAGGCAATACGTTTAGAATAAAGTCCTCAAAAATCGAATCACTTTTTCTCTATTACGAATCACAAACCTGTGTTCAATATTGTCATTTGTAAGTAGCAGCATACCATTTGGTATAATTCCAAGTGTATTTACTTTTTGAAGATCCTTGATTTCTAAATACTCAATGCGTGTTTCGCCCGTTTGGATATTCACGCTATGTGATTTGAAAACGAAGCCAAGCTCATCAAATATAATTTGACCACCTACAGCTTCCATGCCACGAAAATAATTTGCATTAATCGTCATTCCGACATAGTTTTTTATTTTTTTCATACTTAGCACCCCTACTTCATATACATTTCATTCGCAATTTTCATTGACCTAAGTATACCATGTCCTCCTCCATTCTGCAAGTGGATTTTTGATATAAGGATATATTTGTAAATTGCAATATTGAATGTCGCAGAAATCTCAGATATAAAATTTTGTTAGAAATCCACTTCCGTTTTATTGTCACCAAGCGACTCTTCATTTTTCAAATTGTGATAAAAATTACCATAACTCGTAGCAATATAAGGAACCAAACGGAAAGATGTTGCAACTGCAACTAAAATCAATACCAAGCCCAAGCCCATGAACATCGAATTTCCTTCTTCAGCTATCGCCATGATAATCGAAAAAATACCAACCGTACCAGATACGCTTTGTAGAATCAGCCATGGCAAAAATGAGAGATTTAAAATAAAAAACTTCATTTTGTTGCCGTGCATCATCGATTTACTTCTACCCATTGCCTCAAGAGAAGTCAACTCCTTATTCTCAACTATAATAAAATAAGACATGCTATAACTCATCGTTGCCATAACCCCCGGAATCAAAAACAAGAGCGTCCACAAACCTATAATGAGAGTCGTTAGTATATTAAGGGCCACCAACTTCAGTGTGGAAGGAAACATAGAAAACACCATTCTCACATCTGGATTTTGACCACTAGCGACATTCATGTAAAGACAAGCCATCCCCGCCGTCAATACTGGTGTAACAAATACACTTGCGATAGGTCCGATAACAGGAATCAGATTGAGTATCGTCGTCGGCAGACTGGCTGCCAGTGTGCATATAAATAGTATTCCCAATTTCCCTTTGATTTGATTTCTTGAAGTTTCTTTGATTTGTGCAATGTTCATTTCAAGCCTCCCTGTGTCCTTTTCATTTTCATAATCATATCCTTAAAATCCAAATATCCTTTCTATCCAACTGACAATCCAATTACAATTATTTTGACAAAAAAAATAAAACTCCGAATAAAATACAGAATTTTTTATTAATTATATAAATTTTATAAGGGTTTGTCAAGTTATAATGCGGTACCAATTAAATGTTTCCTAAAATAAAGTTAAGAACATGTAAGCGGGCGACCACGGATACGCCCAAAATTCTTGATATTTCAAGCTTGTTGTAGGGGCATCCTGTGGTCGTCCATTCATGATGCTTCTGCAATTTGGCAATATTGAATTGATACCACAATATTGCCATTAAAAAAGAAAAAACCAAGCCACAAATCACATAAATTTTATCAAGGATTGAGAAATAATTATTACACACTATAAATTTTGTTGATTTTGGATATTTTTTTTAAAAAAAACTTGTCAACACTGTATTTTTTTGATATAATAAATCTCGTATAGGTTTTTTATTCAGTGCATTTTAATATTTGTTTTTATTTATTTGAATAATACATAAAAATCATTCTTTTACCGTATTTTTCAAACCACCAATTCAAGTTTTACGAATGCTCTGTCACATCAATCAATTATCTAATGAAGAAATCGGAGGTTTTTTTATGAGCAAAGACGCTTTTTATAGAATGGTATTGCCTGCTGAGTTGACAAGCATCTTAGAATCTACAGAATTTGTCATTCCAACAGATACTGACGAGTTGATGAAACTCTCTTTGGGTGGTGAAACCCAAGATTCATATGATGTTTCTTATGAAGTCAACGGCGAAATGTTGCGTGAAGCGACAGTTGTCAATTGTAAAAATGGTATTTCTGTCAATTTTGATGATTTGAAAATGCGTCGTCGTGACCCAAATAGTATGGTCATTGCCGACGATTTGCCAACGGATAAAACAACGTATATGGATCGTTTTCAAAAACCATTCGATGACGACCGCAAAGCCACTTTGGATTGGTTGGGCAAACAAAAACTTTTGGTGTTGCCTTTCTTTGCTGGAAATCGTGATTTGAATATTGGGTATCCTGCACTTGCAGTTATGCCAATCAATGCATCATTTTTCGGAACAGGGATTGCTGACTTGCAATGCTTCATTGAAAAAGAAGATGTGCCTGAAGATTTTACACCAAAGGCAATCATTTATATCGCACCACCATTCCGTCATACATTATATGATGGAAAACAAATAGTTGTACATAACCGCAAACCGAATATGCATGAAGTATTCGCTTACAACTTATATCCAGGACCAAGTGCAAAAAAAGGAGTTTACAGCATTCTCCTAAACTTAGGCGAAAAAGAAGGTTGGAATACGCTCCATGCTTCGACTGTCAAAATCACAACACCTTACGAATTGACTTTGACCATTATGCATGAAGGTGCCTCTGGTGGTGGAAAAAGTGAAATGACAGAAGCGTTCCATAGACAAGAAGACGGAAAATTACTCCTCGGAACGAACATCATCACAGGTGAGGCAACGCTCCTCAATATGGCGGACAATTGCGAACTCAACCCAATCACAGACGATATGGCACTCGCTCACCCATCTCTCAAAAGCAACGATCATAAATTGGTGATTGCCGATGCTGAACATGGTTGGTTTTTGCGTGTGGATCACATCAAAAAATATGGTACAGAGCCTTTGACTGAAAGACTATGCTTCCACCCACACAAACCGCTTGTATTCTTTAACATGGACGGTCAACCAAATTCAACTTGTTTGATTTGGGACCATACAGAGGATTCTCCTGGTGTGCCTTGTCCAAACCCTCGTGTCATTATGCCTCGTCTTGGTAGAAATTGTATTCTAAATGGTGCACACGAAATCGACATCAGAAGTTTCGGGGTACGTACACCACCTTGTACAAAAGAACACCCAAGTTACGGAATTATCGGAATGTTCCACGTTTTGCCACCAGCGTTGGCATGGCTTTGGAGACTCGTTGCCCCTCGTGGACACGCAAACCCATCTATTGTAGATACCGCTGGCGGACAAATGCAAAGTGAGGGTGTTGGCTCTTATTGGCCATTTGCAACTGGAAGAAAAGTCGACCAAGCAAACTTACTTTTGGAACAAATTTTAAACACACTCAACACAAGATACATCTTGATTCCAAACCAATATATCGGTGCATACCATACTGGTTTTGGTGCAGAGTGGGCAACGAGAGAATATTTGTCTCGTCGTGGCGGTTCTAAATTCAATCGTGACCAATTAGACGAAGCACGTTGCCCAATTTTAGGATACGTGCCTGATAATATCAAAATGGACGGTGTGCCACTACCAAAAGGCATTTTCCGTGTCAATCGCCAATTGGAAGTTGGTGTGGAAGCATACGATGTTGGAGCAAAAATCTTAACTGATTTCTTCAAGCAAGAATTGAAACACTTCGATTCTCCTGATTTGCACCCATTGGGTAAAAAAATCATTGCAGCTTGTATGAACGATGCCCCTGTGGAAACGTACTACAACTTGATTCCTAAATTATAATTCAAAAAATAAAGATGGTAAGACATCACATTTTTTCGTTAGTATTAGGCAACCTCCGAAAATCTTGGTACTTAGGTTTCCGGAGGTTGCCATTAGCCGTTTTTTTAAAAAAAAGCCAAGTTTTGCAATTGCAAAACTTGGCTTTTAGTTGTTTTTTATTTTAAGATGTATTGAATCATAGATATTTCTAAGTTCTACAACATGCTTAGTCAAATTCATCAGCAAGACGAGTTGCAAGCGGTGTATACGTACCAGATTCCCAACGTTTGTTTTGGCTCTTGATCCAACCGTACGCAAGGAATACACCGACAAAGCCGGTGATAAATGCCACAAGCCCCTCTGTAATCGTAGGCAGAAGTGGGGCGAAGACAAATTCGCCAAGCACTACACCTAGAATAAACGCAATAAATGGAATGCCATAACTAATGATGACGGCTTTGAAAAATACGTTGTCTTGCAATTCCAATTCGACCCAATCACCAATTTCTGCCTCGCAAAGGTTTTTAGCCTCAAGCTCCATTTCTTTTTTCGACATGCCCGCAAGGCAACCCTTACATTTTCCACAAGCCTCTGATCGAATGATTTCTACTTTTAATAAATTATTTTGTTGTAAATCAATGACTTTTCCTTTCATGAGAAATGCCCCTTTCTGTTTGTGTATGACCTTCTACTTTCTAGTATATCACGTTTTATAAAAATTGCAATGAAAAAATAGAGAAACTTACAATTTCAAAGATTGACAATAAATAAGGGAAAAAAGACTTTGAGGCTCTGCAAACTGTTGAAAAAGCGGAAGCTAGGCTTTGAGAGAACAAAACTTTATTTTTGCTAGCCTTAATGTTTGTAAAATCTTATATTTTCAAATTGTAATAGTTTCATCGACGGGCGACCACAGGTCACCCCTACAAAAAGCCTGAAATTTCAAGATGTAGGGGCGACCTGTGGTCGCCCGCCGATGAATTCTGATACCTTATTTTTGGTGATATTTCATTAGTGTATCAATATTCAATCAGCGATACCTAAACGACTTTTTAATACTTTTTGATATCTTGAGTTTCCGCAAAATGCAAATTAAAATCAGTAACTTTTGAGCATATTGCTATTTTCATACAAAAATAAAAATGGTGAATGATAACGACTCAATAAATTGCACAAAAATAAACCCGAT